>JANNDZ010000034.1:0-3036 GCA_031378395.1 Pseudanabaena sp. OTE_75_metabat_487_sub | reverse complement strand
GTGTGCCCTTTTATGTTTTTGAGTTGATTGCTCGTCTTAAGGATGCGCCATCGCCAATAATTCCTAAATTTTGAATGATCTGATGCTTTCGGGCTTCTTCAAGTTTGTTAAGGTCGTTGTAATTGACCCAACCAATACAGTCCACTGGACAGGTATCGATCGCCTCTTGCACTAGATCCTCTTCATCACCATCTTGGGCGATGACCCTAGCGCGTCCATAATCTTCTTCTAAAAAAAAGGTGCTACTTGCGGTATGAGCACAATGCCCGCAACCAATACATACTGTCTCGTCAACAAACACAGCGTTTTGTCGAAGTTCTCCGCCAAGTTCAGGCTCAAAGCCTGTGCGATCGCAGATCTCTGAATCTGAACTAGCGGGAATCTTAGTATGTACCGATAAATTATCCATTCCAACGCTGTAAAACTAGGCGGACTGAGCCATCTTCACGCACTTGTTTCTCAGACAGTGCAAATCCTTGTTCGCTAGATTCACCCATGACTGTGGCGATCGCATAGCCTTGAGTGACTTTTCTTAAGAAACTCTCTACAGTCCAAGGTTGTTGCCAAAACTGCATGTCAGCAACTAGGGCATATTCAGATCCATTCCACTGAAAGCCGACATCATAACCATTGTCTTGCTCAATTACCACTTCAGCGGATGTGGTCGCGCCTTCATGTCCACGCATGGGTGAAGCGCCAGATTTCCAGTTGACTCCTAAGTCAGTTAGCGCCTTTTGCAAAGGTTCTAGGCTGCGGATTTGGGTTTTTACTTGGCTGAAATGTGACATAGGGTTTATCCTGACTTCGATCTAAACGGCTAATGGTCGAAAACTATAATTTTTTATCTTATGTATCTGCTATATGTGCGGAAACAGTGGGCTTTATCTTCTTTACTACCATTGGCTAAAGCCCGAAGCGTCTGTATCTGACACTCGATCAAGTTGCGTAGCCGACTGAGATACTACCTGCTGTAGAGCAAAATTTTCGGAAGTTAACTCTCGATGAGCAACTATACCGAGTTTTGCTTCGATCGCGGCGGTTACCTCAGCACAACTAGAACCGATAATGCCTGTTACACGCTCTTCGACTCGTCCATCTGGGTAAATAATGAATTCCAGAGTTTCCATGCTGGTTCTAGCTATTAAGTTAATAAACAGTTTGACGCAAAGTTCCTATAAACGTCAAGAAATTAGATCGCAAAATCTAAATGCTTTTCTGATACTTGTAATAGAGCGATCGCAATGCTCTGCAACTGTTTTCAGCTTTTGATTAACTTCTTAAATTTAGTTTAAGTTTCTTGTCTTTACCAAAACTGCACAAAGACTCACCCTAAGACATAGCCTAATCAAACGGAAATTGTAGGTCGAGGATCTGGGCGATCTCGTAGGGACATTCTGAAGGCAAATCATCAATATCTAGGGGCGTTTCTCGTAACACTAAATTAATCCCTTGTCGAAATCCCTTTTGGACAGCTTCATCAAGATAAGGTTTTAAACTGGGATTTTCACTTAAAATATCCAAAATCTCGTCCCGTTGCTCTCGAATAGTTGCTCTCCAACTTTTGCCGCGCAACTCAGGCTGAAACTGCCACTTCAAAAGATGTCCGATTAAAACTCCTAGTCGATTGCGTAGTTCCTGCTTTTGCTGCTTACCCAAAGATGAAATCTCCTCAACTAAATTTGCAATATCTAAGGTCTGCCATTTACCCAAACGCAATAACTCGGACTGTTCCTGAGTCCAAGCATAAAAATCTTGTTCATATTGATTAGCTGATGGACTAACTTGATCACTAGAGTGATTATGGCAATCGCCTTGCAAGTCTTGTTTCAATTCTGTTTTCAGCATCGATACTTCCTTATTACTAATCAGCAACCTTTACTGTGCCATATTTCATATCTATAGAGACAGCAACCTTGGATTTGTCACGGCTTGCCTCAATAGGAAAAGTTGCAATATTGCCTTCAAAAATCGGCTTCTCAAAAAAGCAAGGACAAGAGAGTAATGTCGTTGTAAATGGCAAAATCCATACTCTCTGTCTAATTTCAGTGGAGTAATACTTGCATTCAGATCGGCTATCAGGTGGCCAGCAAGTATTTTCGTAAATATAGAGAATCGTGGGTAAACCTTGAACTTGATACGTTGCGACGGGAATGTGGAAATCAAGATAGGAAAACGCTATTTTGATAAATAAAAAGAGTGGTACTGCTAAAGTAAAAATCGTTAAAAAAGGGAAAAAGATAAATGGTCGAAATAACTTAACTCTCTGGTTACGTGCAGTCTGCGATCGCCACCTGAATGCAAACCATATTGTCAGGATCAAAAATATCAATATAGCGATCGGCTTGATTATTTCCCATGTCGGTATCATCTGCACAAAGCTCATACCTACAAGCGCAGACAAGCAAGATAGGAGAATTATCTGCTTTAGATATTGAGAATTTGTGAATATTTGTTTACGCACTTCTTGGCTAGTCCTTAGTATTTCATAGCAATTTGCAATAAAAAAGGCACCTGCTAAGCAAGTGCCTTTTTTTATTAGGTTAATGGAATCGGGCAGAGTCGAACTGCCGTCCGCAGTAGCGCCTAACCTCCCAGTCATTCACAGGTTTATCCGATTTGATCCTCACGGAGGGAATTACTAATTATCTCTAGTAGCCAAAGATGCACTGATAAAGTCTTGAGCAAATAACCTACCAGAGAAAGTTATAAGCAGCATCCGTTGGGGGTTGGAGTGACATATTTAACGGAGTCATACATCACACCTCGAAACCGAAAAGGTTCTTAGGCAGCTACAGGAGCGGCTTTACGAGAGAAAGATACAATGTTATTCGCATGTACTTGTTTGAATCATTGATTTACGAGAGATAATTCGCTCTCGACCTGCATCAAAGGATAGCTTCTACTAACACGTCGAAACCCTTACGATCCCTATATATTTTTAATAATAGCATAATTAAAATTGGTTTTGATGAAATTACACCATCGGCGTAATTTCATCAAAACCAATTTGAGGTGTAGCGCCGCAGGCGCTGCCCC
>JANNDZ010000020.1:0-2617 GCA_031378395.1 Pseudanabaena sp. OTE_75_metabat_487_sub | reverse complement strand
GCAGACCATTCAAGCTGAGTCAGCCATAGACTATGCCACTGAATATGGGGGGAATGATCATCTACCCGAAGCTATAGCGTTGTCTTCTTTATCGCCGACTGAAATACCGACACCAAGCAAGTCTTCAGCACCCCAAATTTCGCCTGAGCCTGTTGATCTATCAGACGCAATTTCTAAAATCGATGTGGAGATGGAGCGGCTAAGTTGGACTAAAACACAGGGTCGCGATTATTTGGTGAGGACTTTTGATAAAAAGTCCCGTCAGCAATTAACCAATGACGAACTGTTACAATTTCTCAGTCATTTAAAATCGCTACCAACTCCACATCGACAGGCAGCAAACGACGATTTCTTCTAAAATTATTTATTAAAACCCGCTATAAAAACTTGCTAAGCGAGTTTTTGTAAATCCAAGGCATCTGTGCATGAAATCTCTCAATTTCAAAGAAGAACTTAGTCTGCTGATCCGCGCTAAATGCCCGATTATTTATGTCGTGACATGGGAAGAAGAACGCGCTGAAAAGGCGATCGCCCAAGTTGCGCAGGAATGTGGCCCGCCACGGCAGATGCTTTATTACGATCTTGTGCGTGGGTTTGAGCATAATCAAGAAGGCAAAAACAATTTGCTGCAAGCCTTGCAAATTGTCGAGAATAGCGATCGGCAAACAGCAACTATTTATGTATTTCGAGATTTGCATCGCCGCTTAGCCTCACAGCGTCTAGATGAGATTTTAGTCCGCCAACTTCGCAATCTCTATCGAAGTTTTCGCAATTCACGGAAGACTTTGATTTTGTTAAGTCCTTTATTAGAGATGCCATCGGAACTCGAAGAACAGGTTGCGGTGCTCTATTTCCCATTACCTGAAAATACAGAAATTCGGAATATCATCGAACAGATGATTCCGCCTGAACAGTTGCGAATGGAAGGGAATAGCCTTGAACAACTGATTAAAGCTTGTATGGGTATGACCCGCGATCGCATTTGTCATACGCTCTCAAAATCAATTGTGCAGAAACATTTTCTCAACGAATCAGATATTGATCGAGTTTTAATTGAGAAGCAAAAACGGATTCGCCAAACAGAATTTTTAGAATTTTTCACGCCAAATGAAACTCTCGATAGCATTGGGGGATTAGATAATTTCAAGCTGTGGCTGATGCAGCGTCAACAAGCTTTTTCTGATGAAGCGAGAGCCTTTGGTTTACCAAATCCTCGAGGCGTTTTGCTATTGGGGATTCAAGGCACAGGTAAGAGCCTTTGTGCAAAGGCGATCGCAAATCTTTGGCGGCTACCACTATTACGATTGGATGTGGGGCGCTTATTTGGTAGTTTGGTCGGACAGTCTGAAAGCCGCACTCGCCAAACGATTCAGCTAGCTGAAGCCCTTGCACCTTGCATTCTCTGGATTGATGAAATCGATAAGGCTTTTGGCGGTATCTCTAATAGTACGGGAGACTCGGGCACGAGTCAGCGTGTATTGGGAACGCTACTAACATGGATGCAGGAAAAATCTAGTCCCGTATTTGTTGTAGCTACGGCGAATAATATCCATGCTTTGCCGCCCGAATTATTGCGAAAAGGACGATTCGATGAATTGTTCTTTATTAATTTACCGACTTATGAAGAACGCAAAGAAATCTTCTTGCTCCATTTGAAACGTTTTCGCCCAATGGAGTTACGCAATTTTAACATTGAGCAAATGTCAGCTATTTCTAAGGAGTTTAGTGGTGCAGAAATCGAACAGGCGATCGTGGAAGGCATGTATCGAGCTTTCCATGAACAGCGCGATGTTAGTACCGAAGATATTTTAGGCGCGATCGCAGAAACCTATCCTTTAGCAAGTACGGCTAGGGAACAGATTAGCTTCATGCAAGCATGGGCAACTCAAGGAAGAGCGCGGAGTGCTTCACGCGGTGAAGTAATTGATATCCCAAGTGATAAATTAAGTGCGAAATTAGGCGATATTACTTTTATGGACAATGCAACTAAAGCTATAGCCGACAAGTCAAGAAGTAAACATCGTCCTTTACCTTTACCACCTTTACCTCAAATTAAATCCAGTTCTGACTCATGACCTCCAATCCTGCGCCATCCTTTGAAAATCCAGATTTGCCTCAGTTGCAGGCAATCAAGGCGCATTTGGATTTAGTGCTGCTTGCCCTAGAATCATTGACGGGACTTGGTTCCGATGAAATGTTGGCGGTTGCCGAAAAGTTAGGATTTGAAGAGATTTTAAGCGATCGCATTACTTTGTGGCGCTTGCGACAGGCTAGCCCATTACGCAAGGGCAAGGGGCGTAAAAAACTAGATGTTGATGAAGCAAGAGCCATGACTTTAATTAGTTGTACTTTGGCAGCACAGCAACAATTTGCGATCCGCAATGCGGTTGCTCAGTTAGAGAAATGTACAGCTTTAAAGCGTACACCCCACCGCGAACCAATTTTGGGTGATTATCTTGATCGCTTTAATAGTTTGTATCAAGAGCGGATGGCTGAGGAGGAGCAAGCTAAACCTGAAGAGATCCAACGCTTAGCCTTAAAACTATTAATAGATTTACTGTTTTATTGATAGAATCAGGTTGTAGAGGGGTTGTGCATGATAAAATAAAAAAAGAAA
>JANNDZ010000017.1:0-6867 GCA_031378395.1 Pseudanabaena sp. OTE_75_metabat_487_sub | reverse complement strand
AGGAGTCAGTCTTGAGTTTAGACGATAGGGCTTTCACCTATATCCTCTGAACAGTTAAGCTAGACTGAGGTGTCTTGGCTCTCATGATTATTTACGGACTGGTTACCGTGATTCTCATGAAACGAATCGCACGCATTTGCGAATTGAGATTTTGGTGACGAGTTGATAAATTGTGGCGCAAATGCTTAACCCCTACGGTGGGATGCGGTGGTATGTGCAATTCCAAAAACAAGAAAGGGCAATTCATGAATTGCCCCTACATGTTTAATTGAATTGTTCTGCCCAATTGGAAATCCAATTTAGGGTTTTCTGTACAAGTTCAGGAGTGGAGGCTTCGCAATAGAGTCGTAGCAATGGCTCAGTGCCACTAAAACGAATTAAAAGCCAACTTCCATCTGCTAAACGGAACTTAAATCCATCGGGAGACTTAGCATCGATTACTTTCCGTCCAGCGATTTCGGTTAGAGAGAATTGCTGAAGAGTAGAGACTAGCTTTTCACGCGCTGCCATACCAGATAGCTTTTTATCAATGCGATCGTAATGGGAGACAAAATTAGTTTGCTTTTGCAAATCGCTGTACAGAACGCTTAAATCTTTGTCTGATTGCGCGATCGCTTCTAGCACATACAAAGCCGACAGCAAAGCATCCCGCTCAGGAATATGATTGCCATAGCCGATCCCGCCCGATTCTTCGCCACCCAATAGACAAGGAATTCCTGACAGCATCCTTTCGGCAATATACTTGTAGCCAACTGGAGTTTCATAAACGGGCAGATCGAAAAGTGCAGCGACTTTGGGCATCAAGTCAGAGCCGCTGATCGTTTTAATCAGTTCTCCTGTAAATCCGCGATGCTTAGCAAGATGTTCTAGCAAGATCGGAATCAGGATTTGAGAACTCAAGAAATTACCTTCGCTATCCACAGCCGCAATGCGATCGGCATCACCATCAAACACAAATCCTACTAGAGTTTTTTCGGGATGGTCATGATGATAGGTTTTGACTTGACGAAATAGCTCGGCAATATAGCGGGGAAGGGGTTCGGGTGCACCGCCGCCAAAGAGAGGATCGGTATTGCTATTGATTTCAATGAGACTGGCTTGGGTTGTGTATGGCAACTCTAAAACTTTCGCTAAACCTCCTGCGGCGGTTCCATGCATCACGTCTGCAAATATGGTTAACTTTCCCAGCGCGATCGCCTCTTTGATCGCATCGATATTCACCTTGCCACGCAAAGCTTGGCAATAACTTGCCCATGCATCAAAAGTTTCAATTTTCCCCACTCTTTTGTCAAGATGCGGACTTTCGTAAACAAAATCTCCACGGTCTAAGATTTCTTCAACTTTTGCAGTCACATCGGGAGATACTGAGCCACCAAATGCACCCTTGATTTTTAATCCCGAATAGTTGGCAGGGTTATGGCTAGCGGTAATGACCAATGCACCCAAAGCTTTGCGATCGTATGCTGCCCAACTAAAAGCGGGTGTTGGCGCAAAGTCATCAGCAAGTAAAACATCAAATCCGATCGCGGCAACGGCTTCGGCGGTGCGTTTGGCGAAAGCATCGGACATGAAACGGCGATCGTATCCAACAATAATTGTGTTGCTGCCAGACTCACCAAAGGTTTCGCGGAGAATATGGGCTGCGATCGGGGCAACTGCTGCTAAGCGATCAAATGTAAAGTCATCGGCAATGATGCCTCTCCAACCGTCTGTCCCAAAGCGTATGGGGGGATGCAATGTGAATTTGCCGTGCATAAGCCTTTTAAAATTTCTTTTAGGTAAAGTTTATCCTGAATTCTGATCATCTAGAGTAACTGGGCTATTTTTACTTCAGTGCAAAGCGCTGTAAAATAGTTAAAGAATCAGTTTTTTGTGGCGAAGCCGCGCCACAAAAAACTAAATGGCACAAGCTTAAATAACTTATTAAAACCTGAGATATGTCTACTCCTGAAGCTTTAAAAGAAAGATTTGTGGCGATCGCTAGCAAGCGTGAATTATTGGTGCAGTTGTCTCTCAAAGATAATTTGGGGAGCTTGAGCATAGATGTAATCCAAGCCCTAGAAGAACTTGATGATCTGCTGATTGAAATTAGAAAAGTCTTTCCTGATTGGCAGCAGAATTAATAATATTCAGTAGCGCGGCTTCGCCGCGCTACCAAATTACTCTTAGAATATCTTGATGCCTCCTAAAATAACCGCATTCCATTCTCAAGTTAATGTCCAGCGCCAAGTCAAAATCCCCATGCGCGATCGCATTAATTTGACGGCTGATATCTATCGACCCAAAAAAGTTGGTACTACTTTACCAGTGCTACTGATGCGCTTACCCTATGGTCGCGCGATCGCATCGACTTGCACCTATGCGCATCCGAGTTGGTATGCCAGCCAAGGTTATATTGTAGTGATTCAAGATGTACGCGGTTGTGGTACTTCTGAGGGTGAGTTCTATCCATTTCGCAATGAATATGATGATGGATTTGACACAGTGGAATGGTGTGCGAAAGAACTAGAAGGCAGTAGCGGCAAGGTGGGAATGTATGGATTTTCGTATCAGGGGGTGACCCAATTCCAAGCAGCAGTCCAGCAACCTGAAGGGTTAGTTACGATCTGTCCGAGTATGGCAACGGCGGATTTATATCACGGTTGGTTTTATTTTGGTGGTGCGCTTTGTCTAGATTTTGACTTGGGATGGGCTTTGCAATTAGCGCAAAATCGAGCATGGTATTTAAAGCAAGAGCCTCAAGCCACTAATCTTTTTGATGCCCAAAAGCAGATGTCTAAATGGTTAGCTGCTAAACCACTAAGTAAAATAGAACTATTTAAGAATGAATCTTTTGGAGATTTCGGCGAGTTCTTTTTTGATTGGATTGGGAATCAGCAAGCTGATGATGAATATTGGCAAAAACTAAATCCTCTGAGTTATTTCAATCGCTATGATTTGCCTGCATTACATATTGCTGGATGGGCAGATATTTTTATTGAGGCAACGATTAACACATATCATCAAGCCAAATCGGCAACGCAGAAGCCTCAGCATTTAGTGGTTGCACCTTGGCAGCATATGCCTTGGCTACCGAAAGTAGGCGAGATTGATTTTGGTGAAGCTGCTGTTTCTCATATCGATCAATTGCAGGTTGATTGGTTTGATTTTTGGTTAAAAGGAATTGAGAATGGAATCTGCGATCGCGCTCCTGTGCAGATGTTCTTGATGGGCAAAAATCACTGGCTAGATCTACCAGAATTCCCCAAAGATACTCGTACAAAAATATTCTATCTCTCTTCCCAAAAACAACTAAGCGACGAATTACGAATTACGAATTACGAATTACCAGACATCTACGTTTACGATCCTCGTAATCCTAACCCTGCTACTCCCTATGGATTTTACGACCAACGTGATGTGCATCATCGTTGGGATGTATTGGTTTATGAGAGTACCGAACTGGATCAAGAGATCGCGATCGCAGGTATTCCCGAATTCATTCTTTATGCAGCTACTACTGCTCCAGATACTGATTGGGTAATTAAGCTCTTAGATATTTATCCTGATGGTAAGCAAATGCTAGTATCGATGGGTGTTTTACGAGCAAAGTTCCGTAAATCATGGACTGAGCCTGAATGGATTGAATCTGATGTGGTGAATGAATATCGCATTAAATTGCGTCCAACCTGTCAGAGCTTCGCTCAAGGGCATCGGATTGGTGTTGCGATCGCAAGTTCGGCTTTTCCTGCGATCGAGCGTCATTCTAATACGCAGAAGTTGCCATCTGAAGCAACTGTCAGTGATTTAGTAGAAGCAACACAGCAAATTTTTTATGGTGTTGAATATCCTTCCCATTTACAACTACCCATCAAATAAAAAATGTAGGGGCAATTCATGAATTGCCCCTACATTTTTTGGGGTTTTCAGCACTTTGCGGTGTAAGCTCGCCACCCACCATAGGAAGTAATTTCTTTTTGTCCTTCACATAAAAATGGTTCGCCGAGAACACCTAAAACCTCTTGTCCATCAGACAAAATAATTTTGCCAATACATAGACCAGCAGGCTCAGACAATAAAATTTTACCCAGAGCATCTGGGGTAACTGACCAAATTTCTAGGGCGATCACATGACCATATTCGCTAACACGTAACATCGCAGGATGGCGATCGGCGATCGCCCAAAGCCGATATATAGGCGCAGTTACATCTTCTCTGACAAATATCGCCCCAACATTCTGCAAGTTGTCATTTAACTCTAGCCCTCGCATTAAAGTACCATTCACCGCAAAATCAATCATCTGCATAGTTTTTTTAGTTCCTATAAGCATAGGCAGCGCAAAGCGCCGCCTATGTTAGTTTTTAGTTTGAGCGACGAGATAGATGCGATCGCTTAACTGCCTCAACAACTGGGCGATATCACCATCAGTTGATTGTAGTTGCGCGACTTTCTCACAGCTATACATCACCGTTGTGTGATCCTTACCACCAACAGCTTCACCGATTTTCGGCAAACTGAGATTAGTATGTTGACGCATGAGATACATCACATACTGACGAGCTTGGCTGATTTCTCTGCGCCGTGAATTTCCTAATAGATCGGCTAAATCGATATTTAGCATTTCTGTAACTACACTCAAAACCATCTCCGCAGATACTTCTACAGGCTCTTTAGGAGGATTGAGAACTGGTGCAACATTTTCTACCGTCATCGGTAGTCCTGAAATGGAAATATAGGCAACAGTACGCACTAATGCTCCTTCCAATTCGCGAATGTTAGAAGTGTAGCTAGCGGCGATGTAATGAAGGACATCAGGGGGGATTTTGAGATGATCGTATTCCGCTTTCTTTTGCAAGATTGCCATGCGCGTCTCTAGGTCGGGAACTTGGATATCCGCAATCAATCCCATGGAGAACCGCGAACAAAGCCGCTCTTGTAAACGGGGAATCTGAGCAGGTGGGCGATCGCTTGCTATGACGATTTGTTTACCAGTTTCGTAGAGCGTATTAAAGGTATGAAAAAATTCTTCCTGAGTGTATTCCTTACCCTCGATAAATTGAATATCATCAACTATCAACATGTCAATCTCGCGATATAGCTCCCGAAATCTCTGCATACTATCTTTACGAATTGCCGAAATCAGATCATTAGTGAACTGCTCTGTCGATACATAGGCAATTCTCGCTTTCGGTTCGATTTCTAGACGGTAATGGGCGATCGCTTGCATTAGATGAGTTTTGCCTAAGCCCACACCACCGCATAAAAACAACGGATTAAACTCGCGCCCTGGGGACTCAGATACCGCAAGCGCTGCCGCATGTGCCATGCGATTAGTAGAGCCAACTACAAAACGATTGAAATTGTATTTTGAATTTAGATTACTGGGACGAGGCGCATTGCTATGGGTTTCGGACTGAGGGGTGCTGGGAGTATTGTTGAGCGTAGCGGGAATTGCCGCTGCCATGGCGTGAACTGCTTCCGCCGCGATCGCTGTTTCTAGCATCCCATCTTGACTAATCTCAACACCATCGAGATTTAGATTTAGTTCTGGTTGACCAGTGGGAGGTTCGCTAGTTGGAGCTGCTTCAATATGAATTTCTACGGGATAGCCAAGTATTTCCGTGACAGCATCTGTAATATTTTGAACATAATATTTATGCAGCCAATTTTTAGCAAAAATTGAGGGCGTGCGAATAGTCAAGCGATCAGCCGTAAGCTCATCAGCCACAACTGTTTTAATCCATCCTTCATAGGTTGGACGGCTAAGTTGGCTTTCAAGCAGTTCGAGAACTTGATTCCAGAGGGTTTCTAAGGAAATATCAACAGACATCGTTGGTTTGAGTCAAGAGGGCTAATAGCGGATCACGATCTTATCGCGTGGATTAAAATTTTGGAGAATTACTTAACTACTTGTGCAAAATAAATTATCGAAACCCGTAAAGTTGCGCCCCTGCGGGGCACAACTTTACGAAATCAAATTCTCAGAGATGAGCCCCTCAGGGGCGCAACTTTACGGGTTTGGGTTTGTAATTAATTATGTACACATCTAAATTAACTGACTTAATGAATATTCTGCGGAATCCCCACACAAGCTCCAGATCAAAATCTCAATCCAATTCTAGAGCGCGAATAGCTCTCACTATAGGCGATCCCGCAGGAATTGGTACGGAAATCATTTTGAAATCTCTTGCCGATCACACTTTACTAGCTCTAGATGCTGAGTTTACGGTGTTTGGTGATCATCGCTATCTCAGAAACATCTATGATTTGTTAAGAAATCATAGCAATCTACTGATCGCTGATCCCAATTGCCTAGAGATTGTCGATATCCGCACTGATGAGGAGATTTCATTAGGAGTTGGCAATCGGGCTAGTGGGGCAGCTAGTTTTGCTTATTTAGATGCGGCGATCGCCGCATCTCTGGCAGGTAATTTTGATGCGATTGTCACCGCCCCGATCGCCAAGTCAGCATGGAAACAAGCGGGGCATGACTATGCTGGACAGACTGAGTTACTTGCTGAGCGTAGCCAAGTTGATGATTTTGGCATGTTGTTTGTGGGCAAATCGCCTCATACAGACTGGGTATTCAGGACTTTGCTAGCAACGGTACATATTCCTTTGCGCGAAGTAACGACGCACCTTACACCAGAATTAATTGAGCAAAAATTAGATTTGCTACACCGATCGCTATTTCAAGATTTTGCGATCGCAAATCCGCGCATTGCTATATCAGGCATCAATCCCCATAGTGGCGAACAGGGGCAATTGGGGCGTGAGGAGCGCGACTGGTTACAGCCTTTAATTGAGCGTTATCGTCAGCAGCATCCCAACGTGCAACTCACTAATCCAATTCCGCCCGACACCATGTGGATCAATCCTGCTAGAGC
>JANNDZ010000015.1:0-1625 GCA_031378395.1 Pseudanabaena sp. OTE_75_metabat_487_sub | reverse complement strand
GATGCGACGAGTAACAAATGGCGATCGCTATCTGGTAAATGGAGCAATCCACGCTTAATCCCATTTTTTACACCATCTTCTAGGGTGTTAGTCAGCCGCGCAATTACCTTATCTAACTTAAGGCGATCAATGATAATTTCTTCTACAGACTCATGTTCTGCTGCCGCATTTAATTCTGACATAGTAAATATTTCTGTAACTTAATTCTCAGATAGGCGGGGCAAATCCCTGCCTATCTTGATTTTGGAACTAGCTAACTTTGGCTAAAGCTTCTTCTAGTGAATGCTCGATGTCAGAAAGTTGATATTCCCCATAAACTTCGCAGGAGTTATTTGGGCTTTCAATCAACTTAATGCTATGCAACTTTGCACCGATGTCGCGAATTGGCTGAGTCAAAACTTTTTGAACATAGACTGCAATATTTTCGGCAGTTGGGACAACTTCTGCGAAGTAAGGAATATCTTTATTCAAGAAAGTATGATCCATCGGATCAAGGATATGTTGGTCTAAAGCTTTTTGAAAATCACCTAGATCTGCGATCATTCCAGTTCGTGGATCAATCTCGCCAGCAATGGAAACTTCTAAATGGTAGTTATGACCATGACCATGCACACGAGCACATTTGCCATATATCTCTGTATTTTCTTCGAGAGAGAGTGTGTCCAGTGCGAGGCGATGGGCGGCGGAAAAGTGGGTGCTAATCGTTAAATATGCTTGCATGTCGTTACCTTTGTAATCAGCCCAGAGTTCAGGTTGTTCGTATAAGCGAATATTGACCAATGGCAGATGCGATTCTAGTCGCTGCCAAATGACGCGGGCAATATTTTCGGTAGTTGGTAAAGTCTGCTGAAACTCTTCCCATGCTTGGTTGAGATAGGAAAAATTTAATTGCGTCGTAACTTCGCGGGCAATGGTGTGCTTAACCTCAGAAAGATTTAGCACCATGCCTGTGTTGTCAATCTCTCCTTGCATCCCAACATACAAGACATAGTTATGTCCATGGGGTGGAAAGTTTGTACATAAGCCAAATTTGGCTTGATTTTCCTCGTCTGGAATTTCGGGTAGCCAGTAGCGATGACTGGCTGAAAACTCAGCACGGCGATTAATTACACATTTAGCCATCAGGAATTAGCCATTAAAAACAAGGCTTAGTGAATTGTAAATTTCTCTTAATACGTTAACATTTTCAGCGATCGCGAATCTAAGTATATTTACTGCGATCGCTATAATTTAGAGATTCCTTTGCTATCAGTGCGATCACATTGCTTGAGCTATAGCTAAAAACTGTTAATTCCAAGTGAGCTGTTTTCGGCTTTGCAGGAGCAAACCCGGATTGCAGAAATTACTGAGAAGGAGTTGCAGAAATTACGCGATCGCCTTACAGAATTGAGTATTGAGATATAAAATGAATGTCTCACGATATACGCTTGTAGGGGTTCAGCATTTGCGCCGCTATTTTCAAACTCACCATGAAAATCTCGATCCGCAAATGCGTGCGATTCGTTTCATGAGAATCACGGTAACCAGTCCGTAAATAATCATGAGAGCCAAGACACCTCAGTCTAGCTTAACTGTTCAGAGGATATAGGTGAAAGCCCTATCGTCTAAACTCAAGACTGACTCCT
>JANNDZ010000922.1:0-2663 GCA_031378395.1 Pseudanabaena sp. OTE_75_metabat_487_sub | reverse complement strand
CAAGAGCGTATATGAACGCAAGAGAAATTGGCTTAACCCAAGCCAACGCAGCTTATATTGCTGAAATATCTGAGCGAACCGGACAAAGAATAGAAGCAGGAACCCATCAACCAAATCGAGGCAAAGTAACAGAACGAGCACCAGCCCAAGATCCATTAGGGTCAGTCTGGGAAAAAGAACTAGAACCGATGCTGAGAAAAGAACCTCGGCTAAAACCGATGACCTTATTTGAATATCTCCAGGATACATATCCAGGCAAATACCCCCAAGTACTGCGAACACTCCAACGACGAGTGCAAACCTGGAAAGCAATACATGGGCCGAGTCCAGAAGTGATGTTTGAATTGCGTCATGAACCAGGCATGATCGGATTCTCAGACTTCACCCAACTCAAAGAAATCACCATCACAATTGGAGGAACACCATTCGAGCATCTGCTATATCACTATCGACTGGGATACAGTGGCTGGCAATATGCACACATCATCCAAGGCGGAAAAAGCTTCATCGCCCTAACCGAAGGATTGCAGAACGCGCTTACAGCGTGTGGTGGAGTCCCAAAACAACATCGCACCGATAGCTTGAGCGCAGCATACCGAAATCTCGGCGGCAACAAAGCCTTAACCCTTCTCTACGATGAGCTGTGTGACAATTACCGAATGCAACCCACCCGCAACAATACCGGAATTGCCCATGAGAATGGAGCGATAGAATCGCCCCACGGTCATCTCAAGAACCGGATTAAGCAAGCCATCTTCCTGCGTGGTAGTAGCGATTTTGAAAGTATTGAAGAGTATCAATTGCTGGTGGAAGCAGCCGTCGCCAAACTCAACCAGCAGTGTCAACAAAAATTCGACCAGGAGCGAGAACAGCTTCAACCACTACCAAAATATCGGCTCCCGGACTATGAAATCTTAACTGCTCGTGTCAGCAATCGCAGTACGGTCGAAGTTCGCTGTGTCCTTTATACAGTGCCATCGCGGTTGATTGGTCGCCAACTAGAGTTACACCTCTATCACGACAAAATCTTAGGCTATTTGGGCAACCATCTGGTAGTGGAGTTACCGCGAATCCGCGTCACTGCACCCGATAAACGACGGGGACGATGTAGCAACTATCGACATGTGATTGAAGGTCTCCGGCGGAAGCCCAGAGCATTTATCTATTGCACTTGGCAACAGGATTTATTACCCACACTGGAATTTCGGGAACGGTGGGCAGAATTAACCACCCAGTTTGACCTGGACACGGCTGCTGTGTTGATAGTTGAAGCCTTGTATATTGCGGCAACACAAGATCAGGAAGCGGCTGTGGCTGACTACTTGGAACAGGATTTGAAGGCTCAAACTTTAACTCTGAAGCGACTCAAAGACCACTTTCGACGGGATATCCCTGAGAGTTTTCCTGAATTGACGATCGAACAACATGACCTTGCCAGCTATGACCAACTCCTTACATCTACCGCTAATGACTGCACCAACGGCTCCAACCACAACTCTGAGTCCTTATCAACACCTCCGTCTCCACCTTCAACAGCTTCGACTATCCCATATGCTTTCCCATTGGGAGTCTGTCGAACACCAAGCTGTACAGGAGCAATGGTCTTATGCCAAATTCTTACTCGCATTATGCGAACTGGAAACGAACCGCCGCAACGATCTTCGGCTGCAACGGGGTTTGAGCGAGGCTCAACTTCCCGCCGGAAAAAGTTTTTCCAACTTTGATTTTGCCCATTGTCCTGGGTTTAATCCGGCTCCTCTGATGCAGTTGGCTGAGGATGCCTCTTGGTTGGAGCGAGCTGGAAATTGCCTAATTTTTGGTCCGTCTGGGGTGGGGAAAACTCATCTAGCTGCTGGCTTAACCCGTCGCATGGTGGAACTAGGTCAGCGGGCTAAGTTCTTTGCTGCCAATGCTTTGGTTCAAGAGTTGCAGCACGCGAAACTGCAATTACAACTCCCTGCTTTGCTCAGAAAGCTAGATCGTTTTGACTTGCTGGTTCTCGACGATCTAGGCTATGTCAAAAAGTCTGAGGCGGAAACTTCGGTGTTGTTTGAGTTGATTGCTCATCGCTATGAGCGTAAGAGTTTACTCATCACTGCTAATCAGCCTTTTAGTCAATGGGATTCCATTTTTACTGATTCGATGATGACTGTTGCTGCTGTCGATCGTTTGGTTCATCATGGCACGATCTTTGAGATTAAGACTGATAGCTATCGTCGTCAGGCGGCTACTGCTCGCTTGAATAATTCGACTGCTGCCTAACTGCTCTATTTTTTTGCTCTAGTTTCTACGATCTGGACTTGTCGTTTCGATCTGAACTTTTTCTCGCGTCACCTACCCGCCAATTCTCTGTCGCGACACGTCAAATTACTTGACATTTAACATGTCCTAACAGCCTTGGCTGTTGCCATATCATGAATTTTGTTATTTATCTTCCCCGAAAATAATCACGCTCCTATCTTGTAGCAATCCCGTAAAATACTTTTTGTAGAGGTTGACAGCAGGACAGATCTGTACTAAACTACAAGTAATTCAATGTTTTCAAAGTAAATAAATTTTTATCCCCGGTCTAATAGTTTACAGAAACATCTTGCTGTTCAGAAACTCTGCTGTTCAGAAGGCAAGTTTTCAATTGACATGTATTACGAGGTAAAGCAATGGTC
>JANNDZ010000904.1:0-9163 GCA_031378395.1 Pseudanabaena sp. OTE_75_metabat_487_sub | reverse complement strand
GTTTTGATTTTTTCATAACATGACTAGCGACAGCTATAAAAGTAATTTATGCAGTATGCAGCATTAGGTTTAGATGTCGGCAGAAAACGTATCGGTGTAGCGGGATGCGATCGCCTTGGCATATCTGTACATGGCATCACCACAATTACTCGTCGGTCATGGGATGAGGACATGGCGATTTTGCGATCGCTAATTATTGAGCGCGATATTGACACGTTGGTGGTGGGCTTACCCTACAACATGGATGGCTCGTTAGGACATCAAGCTAAGCATGTCCAAAAATTTGCTAATGGAGCCGCAAAACAACTGGGCATGGCTTTAGAATTTGTTGATGAGCGCTTAACCTCCTACGAAGCAGAAGAAATGATGAAGTCTCAAGGCATTTCCACAAGACATAACAAAGAAATGATCGATCGCAAAGCTGCTGCCCTGATTTTGCAACAATGGTTAGCTCTAAAGCGTCAAATCGTCACATAGCGAAATTTATCAAAGCCTAGCAATTCTCTTTTTAAAAATAGTTTTTTGAAACTCAGCTGCAGGCTAACTTTCAAAAAACCAATTCGGGGTTTTCCAGCACCTGCGGCGCTGGAAAACCCCGAATTGGTTTCGTAATGAGAATTGCTGATGGCAAAATCTCATAAAGCGAGACTTTAGATAAACTGTCACATTTGCTGTCATAATGCTTAAAAGCGCCAAAAGCCTTATACAAGAGGGTTTCTCTGAGCTAGTAGTGCTATAGGATACAAAACAGCAATCTATGGAAGGATCGACGATCATACTTACGGATGACGCAGGTAAGAGCTTGCCTTGCACTGTCGAAACCGCGTTTAAAGTGGACAGCACCGAATACTTGTTGCTGCAACCAGTAGACTTTTCTGTGCAAATCTTTGCATGGCAAGAAACCGATGATGAAGAAGAAACTGAATTAGTCGATGTCACTGAAGAGGAAATTGATCTAATTTTCCCAGTAGCTCAGGCGGTTTTAGCAGAACAAAATCTTTCCCTCAAACGTTCGGCACATACATTGACCGTTCAGGGCGAATTACCTGAACCAACTGAAGACGATATCATTGAGATTGATACCGAAGAAGATGGAAACTGTGGTGAATTTCAAGAACTAGCTCATTTCTACTATGAAGAGCAAGCTTTTTCTGTATTTACATCCCTAGATCCTTTGATGTTTATTGCCAAAGTTGGAGATGATGGCCAACCTGAAATTCTCACTCCTGATGAAATGGTAGCCCTTGAGCCTTATGTGGAGCAATATCTAGACCATGTCCTCAGCACAGAAGATGCCGAAGAAGAGATCTAATTGGCTGTTTTATGGTGTTGCCGTTCCCTTAACTATCCTAGTTACTGGTATCGTTAGCAGTTCTTGGTGGATCTGGGCAAGTGCAGCACCTAGCAACTTTGGGGCAAAAATTCGATTAACTATATCCGATGGGATGCCAACCCAAGCGATCGCCCAAGAGCTAGAGTCAGCAGGCGTAATTCGCTCTAGCTTGGCTCTACGTTTGTGGGTTACATGGCAATCACTGCGAAGCAATGAGCCAGTAGCCTTGAGAGCAGGAACCTATGACTTTGCCACTAATCAGTCATTGCCAGAAGTTGTTGCTCAAATTCAGACCGCAAAATCCTCAGAAGTCCGATTTACGATTCCTGAAGGTTGGTCGATCGCTCAGATGGCAGATCTATTTGAAAAGCAGGGCTTTTTTGCTGCTAAGGATTTTGTGACATCAGCTCAGCGAGTCAGTCCTAGACGACGTAATTGGCTCCCTGAAGATGTGCCAAGTTTGGAAGGGTTTCTATTTCCTGATACTTATCAAATCTTGCCATCGGAGGCGACACCCGATCGCATTATCGATTTGATGCTGGATCGCTTTGAACAAGTAGCCTTACCTGTTTATCAAGAAAATCAGTCTGGTAAGCCAAAGGTCAAGGTTAGCCTCAAAGATTGGGTCACTCTGGCAAGTATTGTTGAAAAAGAAGCGGTAATTGAATCAGAGCGTCGGATAATTTCAGGCGTTTTTTGGAATCGCATCAAAAAAAATATGCGTTTAGAGTCTGACCCCACGGTCGAATATGGCTTAAATATCAAACAAACTCCTGAAAATCCACTTACCCTAGAACAGGTGCGAACTGATTCGCCCTATAACACTTATTTAAATGAAGGGCTACCTCCAGGGGCGATCGCTTCAGTCGGATTAGCTAGTCTCAAGGCAACTCTTGATCCTGCAACCACTGACTACTTATTCTTTGTAGCTAAGTTTGATGGCAGTCATGTATTTAGCCGCACCCTAGAAGATCATGAAAAAGCCTTGCAAGTGATCGACAAAAAAATTCAACAAAAAACACCCAAACAGTAATCAAAACCCAAAAAAGAGTTGCGGCGCGAAGAGTCTCAACTCTTTTTTGGGTCAGCATTACAACTGTTCTAGCGCAAAGCGCTGTAAAATATTCTTAATTATTTAATTAACATTTTTAAAATATTTGTGAAACCTTGGCAACTTATTTCTCCTGACTTAGTTTTGTCAGCACCAATCTACGCGATCACACCGCAACTGATGGGAATTCATGGTTTACGCGGCTTGATTTTGGACGTGGACAATACATTAATTGGTGATGATGAAGCCGATGTGTCAGAAGAAATTCATCTTTGGGTCGAGCTAATGCGGTCAAAATATCCCATCTGGCTAGCCAGCAATAACTTTAGCGATCGCCGTATTCAGAAGGTCGCAGAGAGTTTAAAGCTTCCCTATCGTAGTCGCGCTGGCAAACCTTCGCGTCGGGTCGTGCGTCAAGTTCTTGAAGCCATGGAATTGCCAGCTTCTCAGGTAGCGATGGTAGGCGATCGCCTATTTACAGACACCATTGTTGGTAATCGCTTGGGCTTATTTACAATTCTGGTACAGCCTCCTTGTGAAGAACTTGTGTTCAAGCCATCGATTGCCACAATATTTAAAGCGCGATCGAGTTTTCTTCGCAATTGGGAAATTTGGATTGCCCGTAAATCTGGCGTAAAAATCTAACAAATCGTAAAAGTAAAATATCGATCATCTAGACATTTCTGCTATCAATATAGAAGAGGAATCAAAAATAATTTTTGATTCCTCTTCTTAATATGTAGGATTGTCTAAATGACTGCACCGATTGCTCCATCAATTAACTATCGTAGGTCTTTAATGCGTTGGTTATTGTCAGACAATCGCCATGAAAAGGGCGATGGACATGCTCCAAAGCATTCTTGGTGGCAAGTAATGTGTTTGACGGGTGTGGATTATTTTTCAACACTTGGCTATCAGCCTGGTATTGCGGCTTTGGCAGCAGGGGCACTCTCGCCGATCGCCACATTCATTTTAATTTTATTAACCCTGTTTGGAGCCTTGCCAATCTATCGCAGAGTAGCCGTATCAAGCCCGCACGGTGAAGGTTCGATCTCTATGCTCGAACATCTGCTGCCTTGGTGGCAAGGCAAGCTATTTGTGCTGTGTTTACTTGGATTTGTTGCTACTGATTTTATTATTACGATTACGCTTTCGGCGGCGGATGCTACCGCGCATATTGTCGAAAATCCCCTTGTGCCAGAGTTTTTTCGAGGACAAACGATCGCAATCACACTGGTTTTAATTGCCTTACTAGGCGGCGTATTTCTCAAAGGTTTTCGCGAAGCGATCGGCATTGCGGTGGTATTGGTAATCATTTATTTGATTTTGAATGCCGTAACGATTTCCGTTGGAATCTATCAAATTGCCATACATCCTGTCGCGATCGCTAATTGGCAATCACTTCTTTTTGCGAACAATCAAAATCCTCTGCAATTAATCGGAATTTCAGCGTTAATCTTTCCCAAACTAGCTCTAGGATTATCTGGATTTGAAACGGGTGTCGCCGTAATGCCACTAGTCAAAGGTTATAAGAACGATACTGAAGAGCATCCACGCGGACGGATTCGCAATACTTACAGAATGTTGACGACCGCAGCGCTGATTATGAGCTTTTTTCTGCTCACTAGTAGCCTTGTTACCACCATATTGATACCTGCCGCCGAATTTGCTACTGGCGGAAAGGCGAACGGAAGAGCTCTTGCTTACTTAACGCATCTATATTTAGGCAATGGATTTGGCACAGTTTATGACTTAAGCACGATCGCAATTTTGTGGTTTGCAGGCGCATCCGCAATGGCAGGTTTGCTAAATATTGTGCCACGCTATCTACCTCGCTATGGCATGGCTCCAAATTGGACATTGGCAACTCGCCCTCTAGTTTTGGTATATACAGCGATCGCCTTTTTCGTCACCATTCTATTTCAGGCTAATGTCGAAGCTCAAGGCGGTGCTTACGCCACAGGAGTTTTAGTACTAATGAGCTCTGCTGCCTTTGCGGTGACTCTGGTGGCGAGGCAACATGGCTCGAAGCGGAGTATGTTCATTTTTGGGAGCATCACTTTTGTATTTATCTACACCACCATTGCCAATATTATCGAAAGACCTGAAGGTATTAAAATCGCGGCTGCTTTCATTGGTGTAATTATTGTCACTTCTCTAATATCAAGAGTCTGGCGCTCCACGGAGCTAAGAGCAGAGACCATTGAAATGGATGAAATGGCTCAGCAATTTATTGCCGAAGAGAGTCAAAGAATTATTCGGATCATCTCGCATCGCCCAAATCGCGGCAGCGAATATGAGTATGCGGAGAAGGAAATCAAAACTCGTGAAGACAACCATATTCCATCTTCCGATCCGATTATATTCTTGGAAATTAAAATCTCTGATCCCTCGGAATTTTCAGGAAAAATCCTGATTCAAGGAGTGCAGATTGGGGAGCATCGTATTCTGCGATCGCAGGGTGCAGCCGTCCCAAATACGATCGCGGCAATTCTCTTACATATTCGCGATCAAACGAATAAATTACCTCATGCTTATTTTGGTTGGGCTGAAGGTAATCCAATTAAGTACTTGATGCGATTTATTTTATTTGGCGAAGGGGATATAGCCGTGGTCTCGCGTGAAGTTCTCCGCAAGGCAGAAAAAGATCCTGAGCATAGACCAGTTATTCATGTTGGTGGCTAAGGTGATGTAACAGGCGCTTCAACGGGACGAATGATCGGCGGTGTGATTTCTGGCTCTGGCTTAAAGATCGCCGCGATCGCCTGTTGTAAAGTTTGCGCCATCACAATGCGATTCTCATAGGCGACAATTACGCGGACTAGAGTCGGCAATTTATTTTGAGTTGATTCTAAATAGAGTGGCTCTACATATAAGAGTGATTGTTCTATGGGAATAATTAACAAGTTTCCTTGAATCACTCGTGATCCTTGCCGATTCCAGAGCGAAATTTGTTGAGAAATAACTGGATCTTGGTTGATTCTGGCTTCGATTTGTTCGGGACCATAGACAAGTATTTGTTTAGGGAAAGTATAAAGCAGAAGTTTGCCATAGTTCTCTCCATCCGATCGCGCGGCTAGCCAAGCTACAAGATTTGTGCGTTCTTTAGGAGTGAATGGCAAAAGCAGAATGAATTCCTCAAAGGGAACCTCAGGCAAACTCGTAATCAAATAATAAGGTTCTACTAGACGTGGTTTATCTCCATAGACTTCATTGGGGATTTGCCATTGATCTTCACGGTTGTAGAATACTTGAGCATCAGTCATGTGATAGGTCATCAAGCGTTCTGATTGAATTGAGAATAAATCAACGGGATAGCGTAAATGCTGACGTAAAGATTCAGGCATTGCACTCATGGGCTTAAATAAATCAGGAAAAATCTTTGACCATGTGCGGATCATCGGATCATTAGGTTCCGCAATATAAAAATTAACCGTACCGTGATAAGCGTCGATCACAACTTTGACGGAGTTGCGAATGTAATTAATTCCTTCTTTTCCAACATCAGAATAGGGATAGCGATCGCTGGTTGTATAGGCATCAACTATCCAATACAGCCTACTTGGATCAGTAGCCTGAGTCTTGGTACTTGCCGCCACTAGATAAGGATCACTGTCATAGCGCAAAAATGGAGCGATCGCCTTAATCCTTTGCATAATGTTCCGTCGAAAAAGCAACTTGGTTTCGAGCAAAAACTCTGGAGTTACCGCCATGCGCCAATCATTCAGATATTTGGCAAATAACATCCGCCGCCACCATGAATCAAGAGCAATGCCACCGCTTCCATCGTAAGTGTTGTAAACATTATCATTGTCGCTGGGATAATCTAGCTCCTTTACCTTTGTGCCAGTCATCACATAGGTATCAGTATTCTCTCCGTAATAAATACGTGGCCGACCAATCGGGATACTTGCCCGCACTGCCTCGCTAGAAGTAGTGAGAGGAGTACCTTCGGTGATGCCAATATCTTTAATAAAATATTCAGGCAAGCCTCCAGCCGCAACCCGATTGACAGGACTCAGTGTAAATCCATAACCATGGGTATAAATCAAATGTTGGTTGACCCAAGTTTGCGCTTCTTGGGGAACTGCCGCGTAGTCTAATTCTCTAGCTGCGATGAGTACCTGTTGTTGACTAGCAGGAGATTTAGATAGCTTCTCTTCATTAATTGTATAGCGATCTATATCTGCATCAGGAAAACTGTAATAAAGACGGATTTGTTGCAGTTGGCGATTGGTCGCAAGTAAGGGCTGTTTATCCCAAAGTCGAATATTCCGAACTGTAAGATCATTTGTTTGAATGGATTTTTCCGTTAATTTCCCCTGTGGATTAAAAACTTGAGAACTAATGGTTTCAAGTCCAAAGGCTTCACGGGTTAAGGCGATCGTACGTTGAATATAAGGCTGCTCACGGGCAAGTTCATTCGGCTGCACAATCAGTGATTGCACAGCGATCGGTAACCCCTCACCTAGCCCGATCGCCATCGTCAGATATAAGACTAATACTGCTACTACTGGCTTGCGGCTGACTGGCTGACGATGAAATCTAATCCATCTCAAAATTAAGTAAATAGCGATCGCTAAAGCTAAAATACTTAGCCCTGTGTAGACGGGCAACTGCACCACATTATCGGTATAACTAGCTCCATAAGAAACGCCGCGTGGTGAATATAAAAGTTCATAACGATTGAGCCAATAACTAAACCCAATGCTCAACATCACAACGCCGCCAAGTCCGTAAAGATGGCGCTGTTGGGTGTGGGAAATGCCGATAAATTTACCTTCGCTAAGGCTATTCCCCGATAACAAATAGGTTAAAAGTACGGCGATAAAACCATATAGACAAATACCGACTAGCCCAAATTCCAAAACTTCCAATGTGGGCAAATTGAATATATAAAAGCTAATATCTTGATTGAAAACTGGCTCAGTTCGTTCAAAACTAGTGGATTGAAAGTAAGGAATAATTCGCATCCACTGCCGCGAGATCACCCATGCTGTAAATGCACTCATCAAAAATGCGATCGCTTTCAGTAAAAACTTTGGGTAAACCAATAAGGCGATCGCTACCCCAATCGTCACAACAGCGGAGAGTCGCTCTCTGAAGATCTGCATTGCTAACTGACCAATTAGCTCTGGTCTAAATAGCAACGGTGCGATCGGGGCATTACTTGGCTGAATTACTGACGGTTGCCATTGCGCGATCGCAACTTGCCCATAATGAATTATCAGCAAACAAATTAGTAAGCTCAAACTTAAAACTATAGGCAACAGCCAACGCAATCGTAGAGAAGACGGTATGTATTTGGATGTTATTTGTTGTTTCTTGGGATCTACGCGCTTGCGTAGTTTTGACTTTCTCTGTTCAGCATCGCTAGGCAAACCAGCATATTTCAGAGTTTCAGCGATCTGCAAATTTCTGAAGAGATAGACTAAAGCGATCACAAATACGGCAATTCCTAGCCCAATTTGCCAAGTAAGCCGCAACAAATACATTGGCAAATAGCCCATCTCTTGAAACCATAAAATCTCGGCTCCCAGTCGCGCCACGATTTCACTGGTCAAAACTAAACCCGCAATCCCCAGCAATGACAAAAGGTAATAGCGCTTAGACAAATTAAATGTGGTTAGTTTTGTAGAGATTAACTTCATAATTTTATCTGGAAGCCTTAGCCACGCTGAGACAAGTTCGGGCTAAAAGCCCAAATTTGTCTCAGCGGATTGGTTTAAAATTATTCTTTAGTCCACTTCAATGGACTTGAGCTTTTAGCCAAGAACTTGAGTTCTTGGTTTCAGCTGTAAGTTGATGATACAGTCATTACAAGATCTTTTCTAACTAACAACAATGGGAAACCTTCAGGGACGCGATCTTCTTAGTTTGGCAGATTTGCAACCAAGCGAAATTCAGGAATTGCTGACTCTTGCAAAACAACTCAAAGCAGGAGAAGTCCAGTTTGACTTTCAGCGTAAAACCCTTGGATTGCTGTTTCGCAAAGCATCAACAAGAACGCGAGTTAGCTTTACCGTCGCTATGCATCAACTGGGGGGGCATGTGATTGACCTCGATCCAAATGTGACGCAAGTCAGTCGGGGTGAGCCGATAGAGGATACCGCTAGGGTACTTGATCGCTATTTGGATGTTTTGGCAATTCGCACCTTTGATCAAGCTGAGTTAGAGACTTTTGCCAAATTCTCAAAGATGCCGATTATCAATGCCCTGAGCGATTTAGAGCATCCATGTCAAGTCCTAGCAGATTTACTAACTGTGATGGAAAACTTCGGCTCTTTGAAAGGGTTAACCCTCACTTATCTCGGTGATGGCAATAATATGGCACATTCACTGATGATTGGTTGTGCTCTTGTTGGCATGAATGTTCGCATTGCTTCGCCGAAGAATTTCATGCCCGATCCTGCTGTTATTGCTCAGGCAAAAGCTCTTGCTATTAATTCCGAAGTAATCGTTACAGATGATCCTAAATTAGCATCATTAGCAGCGCATGTCCTCTATACAGATGTATGGGCAAGTATGGGACAGGAATCAGAAGCAGAAGATCGGATTCCCATTTTCCAGCCCTATCAATTAAACTCGAAACTCATGGCTTTAGCCGATAAAGATGCGATCGCGCTGCATTGCTTACCTGCTCATCGTGGTGAAGAAATTACTGATGAAGTAATGGAAGGTGCTCAGTCTCGCATTTGGGATGAAGCCGAAAATCGTCTTCATGCCCAAAAAGCTCTGCTAGCTAGCGTTCTTTAAGTTATCCAAGAAGAGAATGGCGG
>JANNDZ010000896.1:0-9098 GCA_031378395.1 Pseudanabaena sp. OTE_75_metabat_487_sub | reverse complement strand
CTTCGCGCCGCCACTTATCTTTTGGTAAGCAGTTTTTCTATGGCATCACAGGCTACACCTACGCCATCTTCAGCCTGTATGAGACGACCAACTTCTGTCGCTCTAGCTGAATAGTTAAGATTTGCGAACAATTCACTTAATTCTTTGACAATTTGTAATGCCACGTATTGCTTACGGGAAAGGGTGCGCGATGTTCCTAGCCGCTCAACTCTTGCCGCGTTATCAGGTTGATCGTGGCTGTAGGGAACTATCAGTGTTGGACAACCCGCTCGTAATGCTTGAGCCGTTGTCCCAATACCACCTTGATGAACAATTGCACCAGCCCGTGAAAAAATTTGAGAGTAGGGCGCATAGTTTACAGCAATGATGTTTTGTGAAAGATTTTCTGGCGGTGCATTCTTGCCCATTAGAAGGACTGCGCGACGATTTAATTGATTTGCTGCTTGAATGCTTTCCCGATAGAAGTTACCAGGCGTGATCACTGCGGAAGAACCTAAGGTAAATACAATCGGTGGTTCACCTGCATTCAGAAATTGCAAGAGTTCTGAATCTTGTTCCATTTCTTGGCTGCCATCGTAAAATGTGAATCCTGTAGCGATCACATTGGCTACCCAGTCTGGTTGAGGCTTAGCCATTAGGGGAGAAAACAAAGCCAGCACCAAGTAGGGTGAATACTTGTCATCTATCAAAGGATTGCCGACAAGGGTTGGCAATCCAAGCTCGGCGCGAAGTTGATAGATCGGTTTTGCCCAAGATTGACTTACAAATTTTGCAAATTGGACGACTCCTCGGTTAAATCCAGTTCCTAAAAACCTAAACTTTGCTAGAAAGGGATACTCGGCGCGAACGGGCGGATCATAAGCTGAGAAGAATGAGGTTGGCTGGAGTACGCCTAAAGCCCAGCGAATTTTCAACGTTTCTGCTACTAGTCGAGCCGCGTAGACGAGTTCACCTGCAAGAATAAAATCTGCGTCCTTGGAGATGCTCATTAAATCGGTATAGGTTTCGCGCAACCTTGCGCCCAGCCAATTGATTACATATTTTGATCCCGTTCGTAAATCCATCATACGGGCTGCTATTTGCGGATCGTCGAGCATCAGGTTGTCTGGGCGCATTCGATGAAACTCGAAACCCAAAGCTTCCACCCTAGATTGATATTCTTGGTGGGTTGCAAAAACGACATGATGGCCACGTTTTCGTAGCTCAATTGCGATCGCGATTTTGGGATGCAGATCGCCAAGGCTACCAATGACAGCAATAACGATTCGACTCACGATTTCAAAACCCATTCAAAATAGCCAATCTCAGGTACTGACCCGATTCTCATAGGTAACACTGAAACTCCTAACCCACGAGATACATACATAGAAATTGAATTAGTCTGATACCAACCACTAACATAGTTACCACTACGTGGTGGCAGAATCGGCGCAAAGCCGAAAAAAGATATTTGTCCGCCATGCGTATGTCCCGCCATCATATATTGCGGCTTATATTTCGACAATACTTTTAATTCATCGGTAGAGAATAAATCTACATACGCAGGTGAGTGAGCAAGTAATAAATGATTGGAGTTTGGGTTAATATTTTGAAGCGATTTGACTAAGTTTGGATCGCCAACTAAATCATCAATTCCTGTTATTAATAAACTGCGATCGCCTAGTTTATACAAAATACTTGCATTAACTAATAAGCGACAATTGTAATTAGTATATATTTTTGCGAGTCGCTCTATATCAACTCCTGCATTATATTCCCAATTCCCCAAAATTGCATATTTTGCTACTTGGCGATCGAGAAGTGATAAGAAGCGATCGTATCCATCTATCTGTTCAGCTTTATCGATGGAATCGCCAGTAAATACTACGATATCTGGTTGGAGTTTATTAACTTGTTCTGCAATCCTTTGGGCGCGATCGCTAAACTTTTTTAGATGCAGATCGCTAATTTGGACAATCTTTACAATGCCATGATTAGAGGAGGCTTCTGGGTTAAGTCGATGATGTGTGACTACAAAAAGATTTGGCTCAATGCTAAAAGCATAAATAGGCAGTAATACTAAAACTGTAATAATGAAAAGGATAATGTAGCGTTTTTTCTTTATTTTTCGCATTAGAAATTTTGGTAGTTATAAAAACTTTGTTTTGATGCAATGTAATTGCTATATCGATGTCTATGCTTTTAACTTTAGCGAAAAAAGTTGGTAAGCGCTCAATTAAAAATTTATGATTGCTATTGAGGTTTAGAATGACCTTAAGCGTTGTACTCAAAATGGTATGTTAGTAAATCTGACTCTTCTAATTTTAAAATGCAAGTGCCTTTCGATAAATCTATCTCAAACATAAAGTACTATGTTTGAGCATAATCATCAAGTTTATACGGCTCGTGAGATTGTTCAACATTACAGCCAGTTACGACAATTACAACCCGCTGAACAAACCATTTTAGATCTTTTATCCAATGAATGGTCGCATATGAAAATGCTAGATGTTGGAATAGGTGGAGGTCGTACCACCCAACATTTCTCTAGAATAGTTAAGGAATATGTTGGTATTGATTATTCTGAAGAGATGGTGGCAGTTTGCCAGAAGCGTTTTCCATCGTCTTCACAATTAAGAGTTGAAGTAGGTGATGCCAGAGATATGAGTCAATTTCAAGATAACTCTTTCGACTTTATTTTATTTAGCTTTAATGGTATTGATGTTATTTCCCACTCGGATCGGTTGCGGGTGTTGCAAGAAGTCAGCCGAGTTGGTAAATCTGGAGGGTATTTCTTCTTTTCAAGTCATAGTCTACAAGGGCTGGAACGACAATTTAAATGGCAGAATCAGATCAGCCTAAATCCTCTAAAAACCTATGTCAATATGATCATGTTTGCTCTTCTGCGCTTCTTCAACCGTTCAATTTCCCCACAGCAAATAAAACATTCTGAACATGAAATCATTCAAGATGAATCTCACAACTTCCGCTTAAAGCAATATTACATTAGACCTCAAGAGCAGATCAATCAATTAAAAGCGGATTTTGAGAATATTAGAATGTACTCTTGGGAAAGTGGGCTCGAAATCACAACTCAACAGGAGCTAAGCGATAACTCAGATATGTGGCTTTATTATCTCTGTAAGATTAAATAAACGATGATTGTTGCTAAAACTGAAGATGTCGAGGCATAGATTGAAGAAGCAATTGCGTAGCTTTAATTTGCGATCAAGCGAACTACAAAAAATCTTGTAAAAGTACTGCTTTGCAACACTTTTACAAGATTTTTGGGTTCGGTTTTGAGCGCAAATTGCTGTAAGTCTTAGCGTATTCTAACGGTATTTTTCCCAACGAATTTCAATCTCCTCCAGAGTAAGCCCTTTTGTTTCTGGAACTAGAAAAAAGACTAGCACCCAAGTGCTCATACCAATCAATCCATAAAGCCAAAAAGTACCTGCTTTCCCAAACCATTGAATCAATGTTAAAAAACTAAGGGAAGTGATTAAACTAGCACTCCAGTTGGCAACAGTTGCTAAACTCATCGCTTTAGCTCGGAGCTTTAATGGATAAATTTCGGCAATCAGCAACCAAAAAACAGCAGCTAAACCAATCACAAACGATGCAACATAAACCATTAAACTTGAAACAGTAAGCCATCCCAGTCCTGAATCTGACGATTTGGGTAAGTAGAAAGCCAGCCCTAAGATACCTAAGCTCGCCACCATTCCCAATATTCCGCATAGTAATAATGGTCGCCTTCCCACACGATCTACTAACCAGATCGCTACCACCGTTGATAGAAAATTGATCATCCCGATGCCAATAGTTGCCAAAATTGCGATCGCAGAAGACTGAAAACCCGACAATTGCAGAATAGTAGGAGCGTAGTAAATGATCGTATTAATACCAGTAAATTGCTGCAACATGGCTAAACTAATGCCAATGAAGAGAGCAGGTCTGAGCGTTGGGTGAAGCAATTCACGCCAGTTACCAGAACGTTGTTGTAAGACGGTTTGAATTTCTAGTATTTCTTGATCTACATTGGTTGCACCAGAAATTTGGCTAAGGACTTTGCGGGCTTTGTTCAGATGATTATGGCTAATTAACCATCGAGGGCTTTCGGGCATTCCTAAAATACCTACAATTAAAATGCTTGCAGGAAAAACTGAGAGTCCTAAAATCCAACGCCACGGCTCAACTGTCGAGCTGAGAGCATAGCTAATTGGATAGGCAATCACCAGACCCATTGAGAGGGCTAGTTGATTTAGGAACACTAAAGATCCTCTTTTTTCAAAGGGTGCTATTTCAGAGATGTAAAGTGGAGTGACAAAGGATATTGCACCCAGTCCTATACCAACGAGCACTCGTCCGACTATTAGCAAAAAAAACGTCGGAGCCATAGCACTACATAATCCTCCAATCGAGAAGATGATGGAGAATAGTGACAGGGTATAACGTCGCCCCAAGCGATCGCTGAGAATTCCTCCTGCTACGGCTCCTCCTATTGCACCTAGTGAGACAGAACTTACAAGTATGCCTTGCCACAAAGGAGAGAGCGCAAATTGGTCGCGAATAAATAAAATAGAACTAGATATGGCTCCAATGTCGTAGCCAAACAACAAACCACCCAGAGCAGAAATTACAGCAGCAATATAGATAATGCGAAAATTCTTCTGATGGTGGATTATCATGTTTGCCCTTGACCAAGTTCAGGTTGACGAAATTTCCAAATTGGATCTGCAACTCCTGCTTGAGAAAAACCGCGATCGCGGATCAGACAAGCATGGCATTTACCACAGCCGCCCTTGATTCCAGCATAACAAGTATGAGTTAATGCGAGAATTTCCTCAAATCGATCGCCTAACACCTCAACCGCAAGATCAACGCTCTCGGCTTTGGTCAATTGCATCAAAGGAGTATGGATGATGAAGGAGTCAGGATTGCCCCATATGCCTTCTCCGATCGCCTTTGCCATGAAATCGATAAATACTTGACGGCAATCATAGTAACCCGCAAAGTCGGCTTCACAGACCCCTATAAAAATATCTTTAATACCAAGGACAGCCGCCCGATTTCCTGCCAAGGTAAGAAACAAGATATTACGTGCTGGCACAAAAGTTGGTTCAACCCCTCCAGGCAATTCTTCTGTGGAATCGTATTGCCCCAAAGGGGTGTCTGAAACTAGAGGAGATGTTCCTTTTAAAATGGGACCTAATTGAATAATTTCATGGCTTGCGAGGTTAAGAGATTTTGCGATCGCGATCGCACTTTCCAGTTCAACCACATGGCGTTGTCCATAATCAAATGTAATCGCATGGACTTCATCAAACTGCTTACAAGCAAGAGCAGCACAAGTTGTTGAATCCTGCCCACCGCTAAGAACACATAATGCTTTCGATCGTGTCATGATGATCTCCTAATTTAAGTAAGAACTTCAGCCCTATTAGCTATAGGGTTTTTCAAATGAGCCTAGGCTCATTTGAAAAACCCTATAGCTAAATCCTGTAATGTCTAAAATCACCCCATAGTAATGGCATGACTTTCCTTAATAAATTGCAAACCTGTTTCAGTGGTTTGAGTATAGACGCAGCTCGAAGTACAAGTTTCATCGATTCTAACAGCAAGTAATCCTGCCAATCCTTGTTTATCAAGTTGTTCAAAAATCCATCGTGCGATCTCTTCACTAGTAGGGTTCTCTAACCCAGTAGTTTTGTTAAGAAAATAATGATCTAAATGATCATCCAATAAAGGCTTCAGGAACTGTTTAATATCCGAATAGTCAATCAACATTCCAGCTTTAGGACCAGATTCATGCAATGCAGTTCCACTAACGTAAACTACTCCACGCCAGCTATGTCCATGCAATCGGGCACATTTACCATCATGGTGAGGAAGTTCGTGGGCAGCTTCAAAGCGAAACTCTTTACCGAGAATCCATTCATTTGTCATGCAACACCTATATATTTATGGGTTTGTAGAGAGAGTCTGTAATTTGGGTTTTGTTGAAGTAGCTCTAGAATGATAGAAATAGCGCGATCGCGCACATTCCATTCTGGCTGTAAAAATATCGGACAATCTTGGACTGTTAGTAAGTAATCCTTGTAAAATTCCAATTCCTGTCCCGTACTAATTATAAATTTGATTTCGTTTGCACGGCTCCAAAATATCTCTTTGACTGGGTAGGATGGACTAAGATGATGCTTAGGAGAAAGAGTAATCCAAGTTGATGGTGGAATCTCTTGCCAGAATGCGCCAGAAGTTTCAATATTCACCTTTCTGTCTGCATCCAATAATGCTTGTACCAGTTGCGGTAACTGCTTATGGATAAAAGGTTCTCCTCCGCTAATTACAACCCTACGAGATTGTAATTCCTTGAGTAATTCTGTAAACGATTTCATCTCTCTGGGTGCATTAACACCCCCATCACTGTAGCCTGTGTCACACCAACTACAACGAACTGGACAGCCTGAAAGACGAATAAAATCTACCAAAGCACCTATCCAAAAACCTTCCCCCTGCACAGTGCTCTGAAAAGTTTCATGGATAGGCACTTGGAGTACCTCCTGTTGTATTGACATTATTGGGACATTCCTAAAAACAACCTAAAACTGAGTTAAATGCTAGATGAAAATTTGATGGTTAATATATAAGATATATGTGCTGAAAGTCAAGTTTTTGCCTAAGCCCCCTAGCAACTTTCATTCGGAACACCATTGAAACGAGTTACACTGACAGAATATTTGATCATCACATAACTCATGACCTGTCCAGTTCCCAAAGAGCAACAACCCCTCAATGAATATGTCGAGCTTAAGGAAGCATTCTTTTATCGCTGGGCAAAGCTGACGCGATCGCAATATTTGCGAATGTTGTTGCTCATGTGGCTAGGCTTCACAGTTATCTTTTCGCCAGTAGCGATGAGTATTGAGTCACCAAGCCGACATTTGTGGCAATTTATCTGTGTGGCGAGTATTGGCGGCGCTGTGGGGCTAGTTTTACCAGTGTTGCTATTACTGTCAGGATGGAGTCATGTGAAGCAAAGGCTTGACAGTGCGAAGATTTTTTATGAAGAGTCGGGCTGGTATGACGGACAAACTTGGGAAAAGCCAGAAGCAGATTTAGTCAAGGATCGTTTATTAGTAGCCTATGAGATTAAACCTGTTTTAAGTAGATTGCAAAAAACACTCTTGGGAATCATTGGATTTCTTGCCCTTGGCATTGCAGCTCTAAATATTTTATAAAACCAGTTTTTTGCTTTGCATCGCCTTCGGCGCAGCAAAGCAAATTTTTTTGACTTTTTATGCCCAATAGGGTGAAGCTAATTTTGCAAAACAAGACTTAACATATGTTTACAAGCGAATTAACATGTACAGCAAAACTTCAATAAAGTGTGCTTAGTCGCATTTGACGAAGTTTTAAGCTTGAGACTAATTGAGGTAAGGGAATATGACTGTTTTAGACCAATATTTTGAACTTTCCGATCGCGCTAATGATGACGAGCAAGCATTTAACGAATTGGTAGAACTATTTGCTGAGCAAGCTGAAGTGCATCCATCGGGGGCAAAAAAAGTAGTTGGCAAAGATGAAATCGCGCAACTATATCGCAAATTTTTTCAATTTTATTCTGGGATACAACGTGTTTGGACGACCAGAAAGACCGAGAATGGACTAGAAGCTATTTGGGCGATCGCAGGTAAGCGTGATAGTGGTGAACTATTCGCAATGCAAGGCAGACATATTGCCGAAGTTGATGCCCAAGGCAAAATCTACGCCTTAGAAGTTCATGTATCCAAAGCTAGCTAACCCATCAATTGAAGAATATCTTGCCAGTTTCGATAAATTTGGCATTCACCTTGGTTTAGAGCGCATTCAACAACTGCTCGAAACTTTAGGAAATCCCCATCAACAAATTCCCGTGATTCATGTCGCAGGCACAAATGGAAAAGGTTCTGTTTGTGCCTTTTTGTTGTCAATTTTACGCGCCGCAGGCTATCGAGTTGGGCGTTATACTTCACCACATCTACTTGATTGGCGTGAACGAATTACAATTAATGGCGAATGGATAAGTAATCAGGATTTATTAGAGGCTTTGCTTCAAGTTGATAACGCGATCGCTACAGAGTCTCCACCAACGCAGTTTGAAGTTTTCACGGCAGCGATGTGGTGGTATTTCGCGCAACAAAAATCACAGCAAAATCTAGATATTGCAATTATTGAAACAGGTTTGGGCGGTAGATTAGACGCAACTAACGTATGCTATCGCCCTTTAGTTTGTGCAATCACCTCAATTGGGCTAGATCATTGTCAGCAATTGGGACATACCTTAGATGCGATCGCATCGGAAAAAGCAGGAATTATTAAACCTAAATGTCCCGTAGTGATTGCCGAGAATGCTCCTGAAGCGATCGCTGCTTTACAAACAAAATCAACAGCATGTGCTGCGCCCATAACTTGGGTCAATGCTGCTACTCGCACAGATACAGGCGCGATATGGCAGGGTTTTGCCTATCCTTTACCGTTACTGGGAAACCATCAGTTAATTAATTCTGCGATCGCGATCGCTGTAGTTCAATCGTTGAGAACGCAAGGTTGGCAAATTAGCGATGATGCGTTGCGGACAGGAATGGCGAATACAGAATGGGCAGGTCGATTGCAATGGATAGAATTTAACTTGAATGGAAAGTCCTGCAAAATTTTAATTGATGGAGCGCATAATGTCGCAGCGGCAGAATATCTTCGGCAATTTGTAGATGAATCTTTTCCAAATCAACGGAAGCTCTGGGTAATGGGAATTCTGAATACAAAGGATCAATATGGAATTCTCCAAGCACTTCTACATCCCGATGATTTACTTTATCCAGTACCTGTTCCTAATCCCGCAACGACATCGCCGCAGGATTTAGCCAAGATGGCGGCCGCAATCCTCAAGACTGAGCCTCATGCTTATGAGCATCTGCAATTAGGACTTGAGGCAGCTTTTGATGATCAGCGATCGCATGATATTGTGATTCTCTGCGGCTCATTATATTTAGTTGGCGAGTTTCTTACTTTATTTCTATCCGCATACACCGGCCTGGTTTGAACGTATTGGCCGGGAATTGGGTTTAAAAGTGTCTTTT
>JANNDZ010000888.1:0-6071 GCA_031378395.1 Pseudanabaena sp. OTE_75_metabat_487_sub | reverse complement strand
GGTTGCATTGGTCGTGGCTCTGATGGTAATCCTGGAGCATAGGACTCTAAAACATGACCACTGCGAGTACACATTACTAATAGATAGTCACATGCTTCGCATTGAGTTTTGACTTGAGCAAGATAGGAGAGGTGGTGGCGTTCGGTGATCGAACCACAATTAGGGCAACGGATTGATTCAATCATTTTGGGTAGCTCTCTAAGATATATGTGAATTTAAATGAATGGATTTAAATTAATGTTTGTCAAAACTTTGGTTAAACTGATTTATTCAAGATATTTAATGCGTTTAAAATTGGTACATTAAATTGTCCAATAATTCAGAATTTATGATGAATTCATCACAGGATAAAGTTCAATTTTTAATAGACCGAAAATACAACAGGACTAAGCGAAAGTATTTCTAAAGGAATAGTTGTAAATTTTAGGTGTATTTTGAAGTGTAGTTTTAGACAAGCATGTGTGAAACAAATTTCTAAAAATTGATTTTAAATATGCAATTATTATAAGCATTAAAAATGGGGATCATTGTCAGACAAGCGATCCCCGCCTTGTAAATCATGAGAACTAATTACTAGACCCTGCTTGGCTGTAGGGAGTTGATAGATGATTAAAAAATAGTTAAAGAATAATATTCAATATAGAAAGTCATATAAATCTTTACAAGAATTGGATTGCTAATTGAATATAAATTTTTTTGAAGAAATCTCAATGCTTTAAATATTTCTTTACAATAGCAAAAAAGTTCAGGTAGTAATTAGCAATTTTAATCATGCAACCAATTTTCGGTTGGGCAACGATCGCAGGACAGCCTTCTTGTTGATGAAAGTCATCTTGCTAGCATTCACCCACAAAATTAACGCATCGTCATGAATTCTTCGGCGGCAGTAGGATGCATTGCCATCGTGTTGTCGAGATCTTTTTTACAACCACCCATCGTTACTACTAGCGACATGCCTTGAATGATCTCTGCGGCATCTTTACCCACCATTTGTATGCCCAAAACCCGTTCTTCTTCGCCGACTACGATTAGTTTCATCATTGTTTTTGCTTCTCCACCAGCTAGGCTGTAGAACATCGGGCGAAATTTAGTTTTATAGACTTTTATGTGATCGCCATAGATATCTCGTGCTTTTTCTTCAGATAGTCCAACGGTGGCGGCTTCAGGTTGCGAGAATACAGCCGAGGGAATATTGGTATGGCTGATAAATCTGGGCGTATGACCATAGACTGTATCAGCAAAGGCGCGACCTTCCGCGATCGCTACAGGCGTTAGATTTACCCGATTGGTACAATCGCCGATCGCATAGATATGCGGTTGGTTGGTGCAGCTATCTTCTTTGACAGCGATCGCGCCATTAACAACTCCGATGCCTGCTTGTTCCAAACTTAGCGGTGCAAGATTTGGTTTCCTGCCTGTTGCTGCTAAAACGGTATCAACAGTAATTTGCTGGGCGTTACCATCACCATCATTGAAGCAAATCGTAAAATCGCTCTCATTTTTTGAAATCGTGAGGGAATTGCTGTCAACGCCAATATGAAAGTTAATTCCGTGGCTAACCATACCTTCTTGAACATTGGCTCGTACATCCTTGTCAAAGCCCTTTAAAACTGAATGATCGCGAATAATTTGCGTCACCTCAGCTCCTAGACCACGCATAATTCCTGCAAACTCAGTACCGATATAACCACCACCAATCACTGCAAAGCGCTGCGGAAATTGTGGCAATAAAAACATCTCTTTAGAAGTGATGGCATATTCCATACCTGCTAAGTTTGGCTTGGCGGCTTCACCTCCGACAGCAATAAGAATGCGTTCGGCAGTGAATTTGCGATCGCCTACCGCCACTGTATGCGCGTCCACAAATTTGGCAAATCCTGAAATTAGCTCGACGTTACTTTTTTCTAAGAAACTAATATGCAGTTTATTTAAGCGCAATACTTCGGTTTGAATAGCATCGCGCAGTTTATCCCAGTCGAGCTTGCCTGCGGGAATATTCCAGCCATAACCAGCCGCCTCTTGAGGGAAATGCGAAAAATGTGATGCATAGACCATGAGTTTTTTGGGTACGCAACCACGAATGACACAAGTGCCACCTACGAGGTCACCTTCTGCGATCGCTACTTTTGCGCCAAATGCGGCGGCACGTTTGGAGGCGGCGAGTCCGCCACTACCCGCCCCAATCACAAATAAGTCGTAATCAAAACTTGTCATAATTTTTTATAGGCTTTTTTGTAAGTATATAGCCGTCTTAAAACCCAAAAGAGAAAGGCGGCGCAAAGCGCCGCTTTTCTCTTTTGGATAATTGTAATTAAACCGTTGAAACGGGTTTGAGCTTTCAGCCCGCACTTGAGTGCAGGGCTGCGCTGCGACGCTTTTCTAAGAGTTAATTAAATTTAACAACTCTTCTTCGGAAAGACATTGCACACCCAAAGATTGGGCTTTTTCTAACTTAGAGCCAGCATCGGCTCCAACAACTAGATAATTTGTTTTTTTACTCACAGAGTCAGTGACTTTTCCGCCTGCGGATTGAATCAGAGCTTTAGCTTCATCGCGCTTTAGAGTTGGCAATGTCCCTGTGACCACAAAAGTTTTACCTGTAATATTGGGGTTTATAGAGATCGCTTGATTATCTTTCTTCTCGCTCACAAACTGTAATCCTGACACTTGCAGACGCTGGAGCAAACTCTGATTAGCTTCTTTGCGAAACCACTCATAAATAGCTTGAGCAATTTCTTCACCGATGCCAAAGATTGAAGCGATCGCTTCGGGAGTAGACCTTGCTAATAACTCCACATTAGGGAAATTATCTGCAATATTTTGAGCATTCACACTGCCCACATGCCTAATACCTAAACCGTAAAGGACTCGCGCCCAAGGTTTCGTTTTCGATTGCGCGATCGCAGCAATGATCTTGTCGGCTGACTTTTGACCCATGCGATCAAGAGTTTGTAACTGGTCACTAGTCAGCTCGTAAAGATCGGCAACAGAAGTTACATGATTTTCAGTAACTAATTGCCTGACTAATTTCTCGCCAATTCCATTAATATCCAGCGCATCACGGCTGACCCAATGCTCGATCGCACCCCGCACGATCGCAGGACATTCCAAATTAATGCAACGGGTAGCCGCTTCATCTTCTGGTTTAAAAACTGGCTGACCACATTCAGGGCAATGGGTGGGCATTACAAAACGAATTGCCCCATTTGGACGCAATTCGGGCAGTACGCGCACTACTTCAGGAATAATTTCTCCCGCCTTTCGCACGATCGCTGTATCCCCAAGATGTAAATCTAGTTCGGCTAGGCGATCGCTATTGTGAAGAGTTGCCCTCGAAACGGTTGTTCCAGCTAGCAAGACGGGACGTAATTCGGCAACTGGTGTCAGTGTGCCTGTGCGTCCTACTTGGACGGTGACAGCTTCGATGATTGTGGGCATTTCTTCGGCGGGATATTTCCATGCGATCGCCCAGCGGGGAGTTCTTTGGGTGAAGCCAAGTTGTTCTTGTTGAGAGAAGTCATTCAGCTTCATCACCATTCCATCAGTCATATAGGAAAGTTTGTGTCGTTCCGTTGCCCAATAGTCATAGTAGTCTTGCAATTCCTGTAGGGATTTACAGAGTTGTTTATTTGGATTGACACGAAAGCCAATTGTTTGGAGGAATTCTAGAGCTTGCCATTGCGAAGAAATATCAGGCAGATTTTGCTTCGCAAAATCTGCTTGATTGATATGGATGGTATAGGCAAAGAAATCAAGGCGGCGTTTGGCGACGATGCGGGAATCGAGTTGACGGAGAGTTCCTGCGGCGGCGTTGCGGGGGTTGGCGAACAGGGCATCTCCCTGCTGCGATCGCTCTTGGTTAATCTCATCAAAAACAGCGATCGGTAAAAATGCTTCACCGCGAATTTCGAGGTGATCGGGTGGATTCTCCAAATTTAATCTTAAGGGAATGGAACGAATAGTTTTAATGTTAGGTGTGATGTCTTCGCCTGATGTGCCATCGCCTCTAGTTGCTCCACGCACTAAGACCCCATGCTCGTAAGTTAATGCGATCGCCGATCCGTCAATCTTCAATTCGCAAACACTATCTAAGAATCCTTGCTTGTCTAATCCCTTTTGGCATCGTTCTTGCCAAGTTTTTACATCGTTGGAAATAAAAGCGTTTTCTAAGCTAAACAGTGGAATGTGATGCTGAACTGATACAAACTGAGTAGTTGGTTTCTCGCCTACGCGCTGCGTGGGACTATCAGGAGTAATGTGTTGTGGATATTGCGCTTCAAGTGCTTGCAATTCCCGATAGAGCGCATCATAAACTGAATCCTCGATTGTGGGAGCATCAAGGACATAGTATTCATAACTAGTGCGTTGCAGTACTTTGCGTAGTTCTAGTAATCTTGCTTGAATTTCAAGATTGGGGAAGATTTCAGTCACAATATTGCTGGATTACAAAACTTGATATGTTTAATTATATAGCAGTCAGCGATCTGTCTTATTTAGATGGATTTTTAATTGCGCCCATGAAGAGGATAGTGCCAGTTTGTTGATCGCTAATTGCAAAGAAAAATGGGCGATCGACAATCATCTGGAAATCTTCTGGGGAGCCAAGACCTCTACCTATATTAACTAAAGTAACTGCCGCCGCTTCTGTTCCTTGCTCATTCACATCGACAAAAGTTTTGTGAATCACTTCTGTGATTAAAACTCTCTCTGCTGAGAGGTTACGAAAGTCTGCGGCTGAGTCAAAAGCGATTTGCATACCCATATTTTTGAGGGTTTCAATCAGGTCAATTCTATATTCAATTTTAAATTTTGGTATTTGGATTAATCCCTCTCTTTTAACAAATTTATCTGACCAAACCTGCCAATTTTTTGCCGTTAATTGTCTTTGGAAATCAGTTAGATTAGATGTAGACTTTGGCAAGAAGATATCCATACTAAAGCGTGTAGATCGATAGGGAATCTTAATAGCTTGGAATTGTGGGGTATCCAGATATCTATAGAAACCTGACTGTGTCATCGCTGGATGTTGAATCTTTGTGCCATCATCTAAAATAAATTGCTTTGGCTTAGTATTTGACTTCTCAAAAGGTTTTTTCCATCCGCTTTTAAAATAAATAGCATTAACCAAAATGATCACAGTATTGCTATTCGTTTCTCCTATGATTTTACTGATTTTACCCTTGGTTTGTTGTTTTACCCAATCATTGATGATAGTTGCGGCATTGCCATCTCTAAAGTTAAGATTGCTTAATTTTGCTTGATAGTAAGTTTTTGTATTATCTATAAACGACTGTTTTAAAGAAAAATCCTTATTTGCCCAAAGTGAGTTGGCAATGTTAATCTCAGTGCCTTTATCACTACTCAACAGCGATTCTTGTAATATTCGATTGAAGTTATTTACTTCACCGATCGCAATACCTTGCACCTCTAAAGTTTTCGCCATAGCGTTTTGAGTTTCTCCACTTGCACCGTTATAGGTCATTGATAATGCGAGCGATATGCTCAGTGGCGAAATAAATATATTCTTATTTGTCTTTTGATTAGCAATGCGATCAAATAGATTGAAACTAAAACGATGACTTGCCTCAATTAATCGTGTATCAAGATTTAATTGGCGATTACGCTCGGAATTTCTCGGCTTTTGGTTAGGAATGACCGCAATAGATAACGATTGACTATTAGGTAAAGCATCTGAGCTATAGCTTTCTGAAGCACTCACTCCCATAAGTAATGAGACTAATAAACTAGTAGCAGCAATGCGATCAAAATTTCTCATACAGATGCCATTTAAGTTTTTAGCAAATATCATAATAAGCGATCGCCTATTAACTACAGGTACGTCACTTTGGCGTATATCTATCGCTCAAATAAGTAAAAGAGCCTTGCTTAGCAAGGCTCTTTTACTTATTTGGGATTTTGAATTGAACCCATGAAGATAATCGTGCCAGTTTGCCGATCGCTAATTGTAAAGAAAAATGGGCGATCGACGATCATCTGAAATGGGGGCTCTTCAGAAGGCATCGCCGAAGTTACTTTCATCTCGACAGAAGTTGTTGCTGCCGCTTCTGTTC
>JANNDZ010000818.1:0-14477 GCA_031378395.1 Pseudanabaena sp. OTE_75_metabat_487_sub | reverse complement strand
AATTTTAATTGTTGGGCTGGAGTAAAAAACTGACGACTAACGAGATTGGTTAATATCAGAGCCGTGATTAGATTCGCGGTGGTAATTGCAAATAAAATCACGAGTTGATAGCGCACCGCGAGTAATGGTGATACGCCGCCTAAAATTTGTCCTGTCATCATTCCAGGGAGTGACACCACACCCGCCACCATCATCACGTTAATTGTGGGAATCATCGCGGCTCTAATTGCGTCGGATTGGTAATTGGCGATCGCCTGTTGTGGTGTTGCGCCTAGACATAAATGTGTTTCGATATCCCGCGATCGCTTGACTAAATCTTGGGTAAATCTCTCGGCTGCGATCGCCGCGCCATTCATTGAATTCCCTAAGATCATTCCTGCTAGGGGAATTAAATATTGTGGTGAATACCAAGTATCAGGCTGTACAACTAAAAATGTTGTGTAAGCGAGAATTGCCAACGTGCCAATGATTACTGATATCCACATGATTGGTAAAACGTAAGGCACTTTTTCCCGCACGCGGTTTTTGGCTTCACGGGCTGCCATTAGGCTCATCAAGAAAATGATGAATAAAATCACGACTGGCTGCTTAATTTCAAATACTGCATCCAGTAGAAATCCCACCACGATTAATTGAATAATGCTGCGAAAAGTGGCGATTAATAAATTCTTGGCGATCGCAAGTTTTTGCCAGATCGATAAACTAATGGCGATCGCCACCATTCCAGTTGCGATCGCCATTTTGGAGATATCGAGATCGATAACAGCATTCATAAATTAATCATAATAAAAGCGCTTGGCGCTTTTATTATCCATAGAAATCAGGAGCCATGCTCATCATAGCTCCTGATTTTCTAAGATTGTAGATAGGCTAAAGTCTGACTTCCAAGGACTCCATCGACAGTTAATCCATACAATGCTTGAGCTTTTTTAATGGCGGCGGTAGTCTTTGAGCCTTGAATGCCATCGATCGCCCCATCATACAATCCTAGATTGCTTAAAAGGGTTTGCCCTTTTTTAATGGAATTATCGGCAACATTGCTCGTGCTTTCTTGACTAGCAACCTCTTTATAACTAATTGGCACAACATTGCTACCAGATTCTAGAGCCGCAATGGTTAGAGAGCCTGCAACACCATCAGCAACTAAGCCGTAGGTTTTTTGAGCCAGAATAATTGCCTCTTGAGTCATTGGTCCACTGATCCCATCGATCGCACCGCCATAAAAGCCGCGATCGCTTAGCAATTGCTGCAAATTTTTGATTGAGTCTGATTTAGTACTAGCGACGTTGCTTATCGGTACATAATTGCTACCAGCCTCTAGCGCGGCAATAGTTAGAGAGCCTGCAACACCATCCGCAACTAAGCCGTAGGTTTTTTGAGCCAGAATAATTGCCTCTTGGGTCATTGGTCCTGCTATCCCATCGATCGCGCCGCCATAAAAGCCGCGATCGCTTAGCAACTGTTGCAAATTTTTGATTGAGTCTGATTTGTTGTCGTTATTAGCGAGACTAACAGGTGTGGCTTTGACAGGCGCAGCTTCGACAGAAACATTAGATTCGTAAGTATCTGCTTCCAAAGCTGCCATGGTTTGCGATCCGATCGCGCCATCAGTATTTAATTTGTAAAACGTTTGTGCGGCAATAATTGCTTCTGTGGTAGCTGCACCCTTAACACCATCGATCGCTCCTGGGTTAAAGCCCCGTCGGGCTAATAGTTGTTGAATGCTTGCTACTTCGGGTGTGTAAGCAAAAGCCACAATTGGCATAGCATTGATGGCGATCGCACCCGCAGTTAGTCCAACACACAAGACTGACTTGGCATGACGTGAAGACTGGGCGATCGAGTCAAGCAATTGACAATCTAAATTCTGATCAATTGATTCGCCTTGTTGTAGGCGTTCACAAAGCACTTCACTGTGGAGATAAGCAACAAGTTCCATACAATTAAGCCTCAATAAAAAATGCTATTAAGCTCACCAATTGGCTCTTTTACATTCGTAAAAAATCTGATTTCGAGGGTTTTCTGCAATCTATCTTTGTGGTGAGAGACACAAATTACAGTTTTCAAAGAGCCTATTTATTCTTATTGTATGTAAAAAACAAGTAAATGTCATAAATTGCTGGTTTTTATAATTTTTGAATAGCCCCAAAATAAGAACAGGCGCTTTGCGCCTGTTCTTATTTAAAAACTTTTGCTGATCGCTTCAGCAAGCCCATCTAAGGTGTATTCCAAAGCCTCACAGTCAACGCGCCCTAATAATTCGTAGCAAGTCTTAGAAGTTTGGGGACCAATTGAAGCGATTTTCACCTCAGCAATCCACGATCGCCAAATTTCTTGAGACTCGACGCGATCAAGTAATTTGCAAAAATGCTTTACGGTTTTGGAGCTAGCAAAGGCGATCGCATCAAGTCTCTGATTTTTAATTGCTGCTAATGCTAGAGGATCGATCTCTTCAGGACATCCCGACTCGTAAGCCGCGATCTCGTCAACAATCGCCCCATGCTGATGTAACTGCTCCACTAAAATTTCACGTCCGCCCGACTCCACACGCGGAAATAACATTTTTTTGTCAGTTAAAACATGATCGGGTATCGCAAGAAAGGCATCCACCAGAGCATCGGCAACAAAATCCGTTGGTACTAAATCTGGAGAAATCCCATAATTTGCTAAAACTTCTGCGGTTTTGCGCCCAACTACAGCAATTTTTAGTGAATGCAAAGCACGGCTATCTTTGCCAGCCTCTCGCAAGCGCCCAAAAAAGCTCTCAACAGCATTTGCTGAGGTCAAAATTAGCCAATCGTATTTAGTAAGATTGGCGATCGCCTGATCGAGCATTTCCCAACTAGTCGGCGGCAAAATTGCTAAAGTTGGCATCTCGATCACCTTCGCGCCTTGACTGGTCAATAAATCTGTAAATTGGCTAGCCTGACCCGTCGCCCTCGTCACTAAAATCGTTTTGCCTTGCAATGCTAATTTTTCCTGTTTGAGATCTACACTTTGCTCAAAATTTTCCAACGATTGATTGCACTGACGCGACAATTGCTCATGAAACTTTACGACTTCCCCAATAATAATCACCGATGGTGATAGTGAGCCTTCAGGTAATTTCGATTGAATATTGTTTAGAGTTCCTGTCCATACTTGTTGATCGGCTCTTCCACACCAACGCACGATCGCAATTTTTGTATCCCCAGATTTTCCCGTTTGTAATTTCTCTAACAAGCTTGCCAGATTATTTGTCCCCATTAAAATTACCAATGTTGGAATTTTGGCGATCGCTTCCCAAGGCAATCGATCCAAATCATGCCCTGTCATCACTGCAAAACAAGAACTCGCCTCCACTTCTGTAAGCGGAATTCCTGCCAACATCGGCGCAGCGATCGCACTAGAAATTCCTGCAACAACTTCCCATTCACAATTTGCTGCTTGTAAGGCAAGTATCTCAGGTAGCGATCGACCAAATATCCAAGGATCACCACTTTTGAGCCTCACTACGCGCTTACCTTGCAAGCAATAATCCACCAACATTTGATTGATTTCAGCTTGCTTGATGCTTTCCTGTCCGCCACGTTTGCCAGCAATAATGCGATCGCATTTCTCTGGAGCAAGATCTAATAAACTGCGATCGACCAGCGCATCACTAATAATTACCTCAGCAATGCTAATCAAATCCCTAGCGCGAACCGTCAAAAACTCCGCGCCCCCAATCCCTGCCCCAACTATAAAAACTTTACCTTTCATTTTTCACTATTGAAATGAACTATATTCTTGAATTGCTTGACATAACCTAAGCGTTAGCTTGATAATGTATTTGCAAGCAGTTAAAGTGTCAAATATATTAAGACGCAACCTGCATCATAGTAATAAATACCTAATATTAGGTTCTAAATCACGGAGGATTAATTATGAATACCTACGACAAAAAAGTTCCAAAACGGATAATAAATAAAAATGATAATCTACAGAGACAAAAATCAAAATTTAAATGTTTACATCTATCCTAGAGACCATTTCCCTGCTCATGTTCACATATACAAAGGAAGCAAAAACGATACAAATAGAGAAGAGGTAAAAATAAGTCTTGGGGGTGAAGATGAGCGACCATCAATAATAGAAGCAGATGAATCGATGAGAAGTAGTGACATCAAGGCTGCTTTAGAACTAGTGTTTGATAAACAACAAATATTTTTAGAAGAATGGGTAAGAATACATGGGATTCCAAAACTGGACAATAAGCGAGGACGAGCTAGACGCTCAAATCGTAAGAGCTAAAGCCACAAGAAAAGAGGCAAATGCTACAGAGCCAAGAGCCAAGTCTGTAGCATTTGATTGTTCATCTGGTCTGATTGTAATTTCTCTCAAAAATGGAGCTTTTTTCAGTTTTCCCCCTAGTTTGGTGCAGGGACTAGGGGAAGCCCCTCCTGAATCTCTAAATGATGTCTGGCTAAATACTTCGGGAAGTAGCGTTCATTGGGAAAAATTGGATGCAGATTTTGAGGTTGCTGCGCTGGTTGCGGGAGCTTTTGGTACAAAAGCATGGATGTCAGAACTAGGACGAAAAGGTGGACAAGCTACTTCCCCGACTAAGACAGAATCATCTCGCAATAATGGCAAAAAAGGTGGTCGTCCTAAAAAAACACAAATGCCTACATCTCAAGTAGTTACTAATTAAAGTTATGAACTTACAAGAATTGAGAAAATATCAATTAAAAATTACTGAACTAGCAAAACAGTATCATTCTCATAATATTAGGGTGTTTGGTTCTGTTGCCAAAAATGAAAATACGGAAAATAGTGATATTGACTTTCTGATTGATCCTGATCCAGAACAAGATTTATTTGACGTAATTCGCTTACGCCGAGCATTACAGGAATTACTAAATTGTGACGTTGATATTGTCCATAGTACAGCTTTGCACCATACGATCAAGCAAGAAGTTTTAGCATCAGCAGTTCTATTATGAGTAAAACACCAAAATCACCTTTGTTTTTTCTCTATCATATTAAGGAATCCATAGAGGCGATCGCTATTCATATTCAAGAAGGAAAACAAAGTTTCTTAACTAACAGAACAGTAACAATGGCTGTGATTCGCGAACTAGAAATTATTGGAGAAGCAGTTAACAAACTTCCTGACGAATTCAAAAATAAGTATCCTTTAGTTCCTTGGCGCGACATTGGAGATTTTAGAAACGTTTTAGCTCATCACTATTGGGGAATTGATTTAGAAACTGTCTGGAATATCATCCACAACCCTGACAAATTGCCTGATTTAAAGAATCACGTTGAAACTTGTATTCAAGATTTAGAAAATAACTTTTCTGAAAAGCCTGAGTAAATTGAATAACGATAATCGTTATTTCGAGATGATCCAATTGCGGCGGAAAAATCTCGCTAAATCCGACTCATCGATCGCAAGACAAATAGGGCGACCATGAGGACAGGTATGAGGATTGCGAGTTTGTTGCCATTGCCAGAGCAGATCGCGAATTGTGGACATCTCTAACTTTGTGCCATTGCGAATTGCGCTACGACAAGCCGCCGTTGCCCTTGCCATAGTGGGATCATCCTGCTGACTCATTTCTTGCAAAATCACAGCACTATCTTCATGCCCAATTAAGATTTCAGGCAGCGATCGCACTGCCCATAGGTTATTCCCAAAAGCTTCTATTTCTAGCCCTAATGCTTGCAAACGCTCAATTGCATCGTCAGAAAGTTGCTTCAATAAAATCGGTTGCTCAATAGCTACGATTTGCCATTGAGTTTCGATTTGCTCAAAGAGAACTCGCTCATGGGCAACATGTTGCTCCACTAGCCATAAACCACCTGAGTGCTCCGCTAAAATGTAAGTATCGAGAACCTGTGCGATCGCCTTTAACGATGAATTTGGCTGATTGAAGTTTTCTTTCTTGGCAGGAATTAAATAAGAAGTCTTTCGTTCAGCAGTTTTTAAGAGATCCTTAGCTGCACTTCCGTAATTAATTTGCGAACTTGATTCAGGAACTTTTAGAGTTTCTGTAATGCAGTCTTTTAACTGAGTTTGGATATCTCCTAAATCCTGAATATAAGCCTCAGCCTTGGCGGGATGTCGATTCCAGTCAATGCGATCGCATGGCAAATTTAAATCAACAATACATACTGGAAAACGATTGCGCTGTAAAGTTCGCTCTAAACTAGAAAGAATAGTTTGCTCTAATTCAGGAAAAGTAATTACCCGCCCATTGAGAATGATCTTTACCCAATCAGGACGACGACGCGATAGGCGATCGGGCAGTCCAAGGGTGATTGAGATGAGGGTAAATTCTCTAAACACCAAATCATAGGGCTGAATTGAATTAATAATTTGTGGCAAAATCTCACTAGCATTCTCTCCTGCCCAAATCGTCATCCATTCTCGATTGTCGAGATTTACCTGCCAGTTAATTTGAGGATTTGCGATCGCCATTTGCTGAATCTGTAATTGCACCTTGCGAACTTGCTGCGAATTACTAGGCAACGATTGTAAACGATTAGGATAACGCGAAAATAGATTGCGAACTGTGACGACTGTCCCCGATGCGATCGCGACTACTTTTGGGCTGGTCTGCAAATTACCATGCTCATCATAATTAGCTTGATAGCCCACTGGTTCGAGAATGGGACGACTACAAATATTCAAATCTGCTAGTTGGGCAAGACTATAGAGAGCTTCGCCGCGAAAGCCTAAACTATTTATTTGTTGCAGATCTTCAGCATTATTGATTTTGCTAGTTGTATGCGGAGTTGCGGCTTGAGATAAATCAGCGATCGCCATCCCACAGCCATTGTCACTCACCTGTACTGAAAGAGAATCTGTCCATATCGAAATTACAATCCGCGTCGCTTGGGCATCGATCGCATTCTCGGCAAGTTCTCTTACTACCGCCGCCAGCGAATCAATCACTTCACCAGCGGCGATTAGATGCACAACTTCTATAGGTAGTGTATGAATGTTTTGCATTGCTTACCCTAAGCGCTGCTTCAGCCAAAATTGTAAGGTGGGCAAAGCAATTCGATATCCATATTTTGCACTATAAACTAGTCCCTTTTGTTCCAAACTATCCAGCGCACCTTGTAAGCTCCCCCCTTTAGAAAGTTGGTGCTTTTGGATGTATTCACGACTATGCGGACTCACTGTCGGATCGATCGCTAAGCTCTCTAGCACTCTAACCTGAGTCGGTGGCAAGAGCATAATCAAAGACTCAAAGGTAGGAGCAAGATCTTCAACTAGCGCCAACATGTTTTGATGGACATGATGCGGTTGAACTAGAAATTTGGATTGAGAATTGGTTTGGGTAAGATAGTCAAGCCAGATGCGTCTAGTTAAGGCGATCGCATCGCTAAGATTTCCTTGAATATATTCTGTAAATAGCTGTAATGCAGTAGTTTGCGGATCGAACTTCAAGCCTTTTTCCTGCATCGTTGGTTCCAGCCATTCGCAAAGCTCAGCATTGCTCAGAGGCGGAAGTTCGACCACATGCAGACTCAGCTTATGCATCCAAGGTTCGGGGACTGTGGCGATCAAGATATAACTCACCCGACTTTGCAGTTGAATTTCGCGGCGCAAATATTCTTCCCATTCACCTTTGCGATCCCATGAGCGAATATGGGGGAAATTATGCAACACGATCGCTACACGACAGTCGAGCCATTCTGCCATCTGTTGAGGCAAGCTTAGCAATTTCTCAAATAAATTCCAGATTCCCGTGGAGGAGAGCTTCCAAAACATCCTAGGTTTAGATTGTTCCGCTAGCTCAAAGTTAATGGGCTGCTCCTTAAGTAAACCTTGTAATTTGAGCAATTCTTCAGGACTATCAAAGGTACTGAGCAAACTTTCGGCTAATAGTTTTAAAAAGCGATCGCCATCTGTGGCTCGCAAACAATCCAGAGTAATTACTTTTGCACCAGCTTTTTGAGCAGCCCATTTGACCAAAGTTCTGCGACCGCTTCCTGCTACTCCCGCGATTAGTAAATCACCATCATCTAACAAAATTTGACTAATCTGCTCTAATTCTGTTTGTCTGCCCACCAATCGCTGGGGCAAAAATGGATTGTTAATCATCTCGCAATTGTATCGCAATTCGCTATCACTCCAATTCTCTCGATATGACTTGTCCAAATCCCTGAAAGTGTGACTACATTTTTTTGGGATTAAAACCCAAACTCACAAAAGGTTTTGATTTCTCAAAATGGCAACGCCATTTTGAGAATTGGTATTAATTATGTGATTTACATCGCCGACAGCGATTCAAACCACATAATTGGGCTAGCTGGCTTCAAGATTCTTTAAGGCAGCAATTACTATTTTTTAGTACCATAGTTATAACCGTTTACCTAAAAATATCGATGGCACTTGAGACAAAAGATCTTACTTCTGCCCCTCCCGTAGCTCGCTGGCATACCTTCAGTGCGGATGAATCCCTAGAATTACTTCAAAGCGATCCTAATCAAGGTATCACTAGCCAAGAAGTTGCATCTAGATTGGAGCGCTATGGAACTAATGAATTAATTGAAAAAGCTGGACGATCGTCGCTGCAAATCTTTATCGATCAGTTCACAAATATCATGCTGATCATGCTGATGGCAGTTGCTGTGGTCTCAGCTGTTCTCGATATTAGGGATAACGAATTTCCAAAAGATGCGATCGCTATTAGCTCAATTGTTTTGCTCAATGGCATCCTTGGCTATATGCAAGAGACCAATGCCGAAAAGGCTCTCGCGGCACTCAAGCGCATGTCTTCACCAAAAGTGCGGGTAATTCGCAATGGTGGAGTAATCGAAATCAGTGGCAAAGAACTTGTACCTGGCGACATCATGCTCTTAGAAGCAGGCGTACAAATTGCTGCTGATGGCAGATTACTAGATGAACAAAATTTACAAGTGCGAGAATCGGCTTTGACAGGGGAAGCCGAAGCCGTTAACAAAGAAGCGAAATTAATTCTTGAAGAAGATGCGAGTTTAGGCGATCGCCTAAATTGTGTTTATCAAGGTACTGAGGTTGTCCAAGGACGCGCCAAAGTACTAGTTACTAAGACGGGGATGCAGACTGAGTTAGGTAAAATCGCTGCCCTAATTCAAGACGTAGAGACTGAAGATACCCCTCTGCAACAACGGATGACACAGCTAGGTAATGTTCTAGTAAGCGGTTCCCTAGCATTAGTGGGCTTAGTTGTCCTAGTGGGAATGCTCAATAAAGGCAACTTCGGTGAACTTCTCAAGACTTCCCTCAGTATGGCGGTTGCTGTTGTCCCTGAAGGACTTCCTGCGGTAGTTACAGTTACTCTCGCGTTGGGAACTCAACGCATGGTCAGAAGAAATGCCCTAATTCGTCGTTTACCTGCCGTTGAGACCCTTGGTTCTGTCACCACGATTTGCTCTGACAAAACAGGTACGCTCACGCAGAACAAAATGGTGGTGCAGGGGATTCGCACAGGGCTCCATTCTTTGCAAGTCACAGGTGATGGTTATGCACCGTTTGGTGAATTTAATATATTAGGAAATTCACCTGAAGATTCTAATTTTGCGGTGAATAACATCCCTGAAGTTCAGCAATTGCTGATGGCTTGTGTATTTTGCAACGATGCGATTTTGCAGCAAAAAAATGGTGAATGGATCATCATAGGCGACCCCACTGAAGGCGCTTTGTTAGTTCTGGCAAGCAAAGGTGGCTGTGAATCGGCGGAATGGCAACATCGGATGCCGCGTGTATCTGAGGTTCCTTTCTCGTCTGAACGCAAACGCATGAGCGTACTGGTGCAAGGCGAACATGGTGGTAATGTGCTTTTTTGCAAAGGTTCACCTGAGCTAACTTTAGAATGCTGTACTCATATTCAAATTGGTGATCAGATCCATGAGATCGCTGATTTTCAACGTCAACATGTTCTAGCGCAAAATAACGAACTCGCTAGTCGTGGGTTGCGCGTATTAGGTTTTGCCTATCGCACATTTTCGTATTTACCCGAAGAAGGTATTACCACAAAAGATGAAAGTAATCTAATTTGGGTTGGCTTAGTGGGAATGCTTGATGCACCTCGCCCTGAAGTCCGCGAGGCGGTGAAGCGCTGTCGTGAAGCAGGTATCCGTCCCGTAATGATTACTGGTGATCATCAACTCACAGCTAAGGCGATCGCCGAAGACTTAGGAATTGCTGAATCAGGCGATCGGGTACTCACAGGCAAAGAGCTAGAACTCATGAGTCCTCAAGATCTAGATCGAGAAGTCAGTCAGGTCAGTGTCTATGCTCGCGTTTCCCCTGAACATAAATTGCGAATTGTTCAAGCTTTACAAAGACAGCATCAATTTGTCGCAATGACAGGCGATGGTGTGAATGATGCTCCCGCACTCAAGCAAGCCGATATTGGGATCGCGATGGGGATCACTGGTACTGATGTATCCAAAGAAGCTAGCGACATGATCTTGCTGGATGATAACTTTGCCACGATTGTCGCTGCTACTGAAGAAGGTCGCGTAGTTTATACCAATATTCGTCGCTTTATCAAATACATTCTTGGTAGCAACATCGGGGAAGTGATCACGATCGCAGCAGCTCCAATGCTGGGCTTGACTGTACCTTTGAGTCCTCTGCAAATTTTATGGATGAATCTTGTCACCGATGGTTTGCCAGCTCTTGCCCTTGCCGTAGAGCCTGCTGAACCTAATGTTATGCAAAGACCTCCTGTTGATCCCCGCGAAAATATTTTTGCGAGAGGAATGGGCGCATACATGGTCAGAATCGGGATTATCTTGGCAATTATCACGATCGCTCTGATGGTCTGGGCACATGGCTACACCAACTTAAACTTCGATGATATCTATGTCAAAGAACGTTGGGCAACGATGGTATTTACGACGCTTTGTTTAGCGCAAATGGGTCATGCGATCGCAATTCGTTCTAACACCCAACTCACGATCGAACTCGATCCGCGTACTAATCTTTATGTCTGGGGATCAGTGATTATGACTACGGTTTTACAACTGGTGCTGATCTATGTAGAGCCATTCCGTCGCTTTTTTGGGACACATTTACTCAGACCAGAAGAACTAGCAGTTTGCTTTGGGTTTAGCGCATTGATGTTTGTTTGGATAGAATTAGAGAAATTAGTAATTCGTTGGTGGCTGTGGCAACGTCAATCCTAACGCCAATCTGAATGACAATTCCAAAAAGTATGCTAGGCTACAAATTTGAGTAGCGATTCAAGTGTATTAAAGTTCAAGAATCAGTGGAGGAGTTAATTTGAAAAAGGTTGAAGCAATCATTCGTCCATTTAAGCTTGACGAAGTCAAAATTGCTCTGGTAAATGCTGGCGTAGTCGGTATGACGGTATCAGAAGTACGTGGTTTTGGTCGTCAAAAAGGACAAACAGAGCGCTACCGTGGCTCTGAGTATACAGTTGAGTTTTTACAAAAACTCAAGATCGAGATTGTCATCGAAGATGATCAAGTTGATATGGTGGTAGATAAAGTTATTACCGCGGCCCGTACTGGTGAAATTGGCGATGGCAAGATTTTCGTGTCTCCTGTAGAGCGAATTATCCGAATTCGTACTGGTGAAAAAGATTTAGAAGCTGTCTAAGTTTTCTCAGCACCAAGAAAAATATTAAAAGAGCAGGTACTTAGTGCCTGCTCTTTTAATATTTTTTAGGCTGCTATCAAAATAGCTTCTAATATTTGGGCAATAATTGCGCCTAGGATCGCTACTGTCACATATTTACCAACCATCGGATTTTTCCCAAGTGAATCATCTTTTTTACAAACTGTGAGGAATAATGACCACGCTTGGGTGGCATTAATCATTTGAAAGCGATTAAAACTAGATGTGAATATTAAACGCATAGACTTTGCCTAATCTGAATTTTAAAATTAGGATGAAAATCGCAACGTACTCCGCATCCATGCTTGTGAACATAACACGATAATCGTTACAAAAGTTAATCAAATAAAGCTTTCATAAAAAAACTTGCTACAGCGCTTCGAGCTGTAGCAAGTTTTTTTATATCCCCGCATACCATTCGTAACCGAGATCTTCCCAATAGCCGCGCTTCTTACCGAGCACACTTGTAAGCTGAATTCTAGTTACCCATTTACTGAGCTTATAGCCAAGTTTGACAGGTGAAGCTAGACGTATTGGCGCACCATATTCTGGGGTGAGAGCTTGCCCATTCTTTTGATATGCCATCAAGGTCTGAGGATGCATTACCGAGTCAATATCCCAGCTTTCGTAATAGCCATCCGCAGAATAGAAATATACATACTTAGCTTGAGCAGATGGCTGCGCGATCGCAATTAAATCTCGCAGTCTCACACCTCCCCATTGGACGATCGCCGCCCAGCCCTCGACGCATACATGACGGATGATCATGCTTGTAAATGGAGATGTTTGGAGATCTCCCATACTCAGACTCAAGGGATTATTTACTTCACCGTCAATAGTGAGTCGATAAGCGAGAGGATTAATCGCTGGCGTACCACGGAAACTATTAATAATTAATTTCTCTGGCTCGATCGCACTAATTGGAAATTCTGGTACCGGCTGCTGTGGCTTAAAAATTAATGACTCAACCTGCTGGTTTAATGGCTCCGATAGACCACCCACCAAACCTTCAGCTAAGCTACCAAAGCCAATCGTTAGTAGCCCTGCACCTGCCAAAGTTAAAAAGCGGCGACGTGGCACTAAATCAGTATCATCAAACTCAAGCTCTGAGTTTGGTTGTTTTTGTTCAGGTTCTTGTGACATAACTTAAATATAGCAAAGGCAGCACGAAGCGCTGCCTTTGCTATTAAGCCCCAAAGAGCCAAGCTACTTATTCCCAAAACATTGAATCAAGTAGGCGATCGCCTCCCACTTTTCGACCTAACTGTGAATGAATACCACCTAAGATCAACGTAATTGGCACAGCCATAAAATGAGTTATTCGCAGCGCCTCCCAGCCCCCAAAGCTATCGACAATCCAATAAAACTGAGCAGGTTTGTACATTCCTATCCCCGAAAAAATTGATAAAAACAACATCGGAATCAGCAAGGTGTAAACCAACCGATGCCAAGCATAATTTTTCCGCTTTTCGTTTTTACTCACGACTAAGGCTTTAACGTCTTTGCTACTCATGTACCGATGTCGCCAACGTCTAGTCAGCAAGACATAAACCCCATACCACAACAAGTTCAGCGCAAAAATCCACATGGTCGCAAAATGCCAATGCCTACCACCTGCTAGCCACCCCCCTAGCCCCAAAATTGGCGGCAGATGAATACCGCCGCGTCCGCCGAATACTGGATTGGCATTGTAGATTTGTAAGCCGCTCGTGATCATCAAAAATAAACTGACAAGACTTATCCAATGAAAAACTTTAGCTGGAAAATCTTGATTGATCTTGTGATTGATATTTTGAGTAGGCGATCGCATGATCACTCCATATTAACTTTTGCTTAGATCTTAGCCGAACGTCCATTCGCATCAATCCACAAAAAAAGAGGTGACGCAAAGCGTCACCTCTTTTTTTGTTAAATACTACTGAGGTTTTTTGGTTTCTTCAGCAGGCTTATCAGACTTCATTGCATCAGCAGGCTTGTCAGACTTCATTGCATCAGCAGGCTTATCAGACTTCATTGCATCAGGCTTAGCCATTGCATCACCAGGCTTAGCATCGGTAGCAGCCTTGTCTTTAGCATCAGGCTTAGCCATTGCATCAGCAGGCTTATCAGACTTCATTGCGTCGCCAGGCTTAGCATCTTTAGCAGCATCAGGCTTAGCCATTGAGTCGGTCTTAGGAGCATCAGCCTTGTCTTTAGCAGGGGTAGCAGCAGGTGCAGATGTAGCGGCTGGAGTAGCTTTAGGAGCTGGGGTTTCGGTAGCGCAAGAAACTAGTCCAGCAGACAAACCAAGGCTGGCAACGATCAAGAGAGCTTTCAAGTTCATAATTGTAATTATTTTCTGTTTAGTAAGGGATCTAAGTGATTTGAATGCAAGTAACTATATGTAGTTTTTTGTGGAGGAGCCTGCGTATAATTACTCACGAGTTTATTCTAGGTTAAATAATTGTTAATTAATAGCTTAATTTTTGTAAATTTGTAATCTGTATAGCTGACTTATGGGCTAAATCATGCAGAAGCCTCATCATGTAAGGAAATGATTAAAAGTATACCTATAAGAATTTTTGAACTAATAGTTCAAGGCGATCGCCTAACTAGCTCAGATTATGAATTATTGGTAAATCAATTAACAGATAGTACCGATTGTCAATGGTCTTTAGACATAGATGCTTTGGACATAAATACATTTAATGAAATAGTTGATCAGCGATCGCAGCTTCTTAGATCGGTTTATCCCAAAATTGATCAGGTTTTAGCCACCCACAATATCCAAATTGATCCCCCATCGGCAATATTGCCCATGCTTTGGCATTATTGGTTACCCCTTGCTCAAAGCCTAGCCAACCATCAAGAAAAAATTGGAAGAACTTTT
>JANNDZ010000723.1:0-2466 GCA_031378395.1 Pseudanabaena sp. OTE_75_metabat_487_sub | reverse complement strand
CCATACCGTATGTGTAGCGGATAGCTTTAGGTCTACTAATTTGCGCTTACCCCTTTCGGAAGTAATTGCCATTTCGGGGATACCAGACCCACACGGGGGGGAATAGGATGGGTCTGCTAATAATCTATCCTATTCCCTACTTATTTGCAATAGTTTATGACAAATTTTTTTGGAGGTTGGCTAAAAGCTCAGTAAAACAAAAAACAAAAGGCAGTTGCGGTGCAAAGCACCGCAGCCGCCTTTTGTTTTTTGTTTGAGATCGCAGCAATTATCAAGAGATGATAACTTTTGTAAGGGTTTACCGCATAAACCATTAGGTATGATTAAAGATTGGCAGCTTTGCAATTGTTTGGCAATTTTTGGTAGCTGCCAGTATGGATGTGACCAAAAATTGCATTCTCCTCTAATTATTTACTTTATTTATGACTGCCCAACTGAATTATCTGATGTGTGCCCCCGATCACTACGACGTAGACTATGTGATCAATCCTTGGATGGAGGGCAATGTTCACAAATCTAGCCGCGATCGCGCTGTGGTGCAATGGCAAAAACTGCATGAAGTCCTCAAAGGCTTAGTAAATGTCGAGCTAGTGACTCCCGAAAAAGGCTGGCCAGACATGGTGTTTACCGCCAATGCTGGATTGGTATTAGGCGACAAAGCAGTATTAAGTCGTTTTTTACACAAAGAGCGTCAAGGCGAAGAACCTTATTTTAAAGCTTGGTTTGAGTCTAAGGGTTTTACAGTATTTGAACTGCCCAAGGATTTACCTTTTGAAGGTGCTGGCGATGCCCTGTTTGATCGCAATGGTGGTTGGCTCTGGGCTGGCTATGGCTTCCGCTCAGAACTAGATGCGCATCCCTATTTGGCAAAATGGCTAGATGTCGAAGTTCTTTCGCTACGTTTAATTGACAATCGCTTTTATCATCTTGACACTTGCTTCTGTCCTCTTACAGGTGGTTACTTACTGTACTACCCCCCCGCTTTTGATTCCTATTCCAATCGTTTGATTGAGATGCGGGTTCCTGCTGATAAGCGGATTGCGATCGAAGAAGCCGATGCGGTTAACTTTGCTTGCAATGCGGTCAACGTCGATCGCAATGTTGTCATGAACAAAATCAGCGATGGCTTAAAACAACGCATTACCAATGCTGGGTTTACAGTGATCGAAACGCCTCTTACCGAGTTTCTAAAAGCAGGTGGAGCAGCTAAATGCTTAACTTTGCGAACTATTGAAGTTCCGATCAGTAGCGAACAGGAGGCAGTTGAGCCAAGTGGTGTAGAAGCTCGTATCGTCGAGTTAACAGGACATTTACTCGACTCAGGCATTATCAATCGTGCTCTTGATTTAGTAACTGATAATGGTGGCAGTTTCCAAGTACTAGAGTTCAACCTTGGTGAACAGAGACAAAGCACGTCCTTAGCACGGATTCGGATCTCCGCCCCATCTCATGATCTTATGGAAACGATCATGGGTGAACTGATTGAAATCGGTGCAGTATTGCAAGATCGAGATACATGCGCTGCAAATCTTGAGCCTGTTTTACAAGATGGAGTCGCGCCTGATGACTTCTATGTCAGCACAATTTATCCGACAGAAGCCTGTGTTGATGGCATATGGGTTCGTTGCACTAATCAGCGTATGGATGCTGCGATCGCAATTAGTCCCGATGGCTCAGCTAACTGTAAGCTTTTGCGTGATCTCGTAGTAGGCGATCGCGTAGTCGTTGGATATGACGGTGTGCGGACTGTCCGTAAACCTGAAGCGCGAGACAAAGCCAAGAAAGAAGAGTTTTCCTTCATGGGTGCAGGTGTGTCTAGCGAACGTCGAGTCGAACTTATTGTCGAACAAATCGCATGGGAACTACGCCAAATTCGCGATCGCGGTGGCAAGTTGGTTGTCTCCTGTGGTCCTGTCGTCGTACATACTGGCGGTGCTCCTCACCTTGCTTACTTGATCCGTGAAGGCTATGTGCAATCAATGCTCGGTGGCAATGCGATCGCGGTTCACGACATGGAACAATCGTCGATGGGAACTTCCCTAGGTGTTGATCTCAAGCGTGGTGTCAGCGTCAAGGGCGGACATCGCCATCACCTGAAAGTGATTAACTCAGTCCGCCGCTATGGCAGCATTCATAAGGCTGTTGAAGCTGGCTTTGTGAAGACTGGCGTAATGTACGAATGCGTTACCAATAATATTCCTTTTGTACTTGCTGGCTCCATTCGCGATGATGGCCCCTTGCCTGACACCGTGATGGATTTGCTCGAAGCTCAACGTCTGTACAGCGAGCAGATTCGCGGTGCGGATATGATTTTGATGTTGTCATCAATGCTGCATTCTATCGGTGTAGGCAACATGACACCTGCTGGCGTAAAGATGGTTTGTGTGGATATCAATCCTGCGGTTGTGACCAAACTCTCTGATCGCGGTTCGGTGGAGTCTGTTGGTGTGGTCACTGATGTTGGTC
>JANNDZ010000681.1:0-5294 GCA_031378395.1 Pseudanabaena sp. OTE_75_metabat_487_sub | reverse complement strand
CATCGAAATCGATCTCAATGAAATCAGAACAGGATTAGCCAGCCATTCTTCCATTTTGGCGATACGGCGTAAGAGAGTCTTGGCATCGTTATAGCCGCGAGCGATCATGTTCTTCATTAGCGCCACATTTGATCGCAAATATTCGGCAACTGTCTCTGTGCTGAGCTTAATCGTACTACCAGAGCAGGAACGCTCGGCGGTGGCATCGGTTAATTCAAAGGCTTGTTCGACTTTGAGATTGGGCAAACCTTCGATTTCCATAATCCGACCTGCAAAGACATTCTTTTTATTCTTCTTCTCTACGGTCAGCAATCCTTTTTGAATGGCAATATAGGGAATCGCATTGACGACATCACGTAGGGTGACACCAGCTTGCAACTCACCTGTGAAGCGTACTAATACGGATTCAGGCATGTCCAATGGCATGATGCCCAAGGCGGCGGCAAAGGCAACTAGTCCTGAACCTGCGGGGAAGGAAATGCCAAGGGGGAAACGGGTATGGGAATCGCCACCAGTGCCGACTGTATCTGGCAAAAGCATTCTATTTAACCAAGAATGGATAATGCCATCATTAGGACGTAGCGCCACACCTGCACGAGTTGCGAAGAAATCTGGAAGTTCTTTATGGGTTTTGATGTCGGTGGGTTTAGGATAAGCCGCCGTGTGACAGAAGCTCTGAAGCACCAAGTCAGCGCTAAATCCTAAACAGGCGAGTTCCTGCAATTCATCGCGAGTCATTGGGCCAGTTGTATCTTGGGAACCAACGGTCGTCATCAAGGGTTCGCAGGAAGTATAGGGACGCACACCAGTCACGCCGCAAGCTTTGCCGACCATCTTTTGAGCGAGAGTGTAGCCTTTGCCTGTGTCGGTTGGGACAGATGGAAGGATGAAGATATCGCTAGCGGGTAAACCGATCGCATGGCGAGTTTTGGCAGTGAGACTGCGACCGATCAAGAGTGGAATGCGACCACCAGCGCGAACTTCATCAGCGATCGTGTCGGGGGTGAGGCTGAAAGTGGAGAGAGTTTCACCAGCCGCGTTTGTAATCTTACCTTCGCGAGTGTGGATCGTAATCACATCACCCATTTCCAATTTAGAGACATCGCACTGAATTGGCAAAGCCCCAGCATCTTCAGCAGTATTAAAGAAAATTGGTGCGATCGTGCTGCCGAGAATTACGCCGCCCGATCGCTTATTAGGAATGAACGGAATATCATTGCCTATGTGCCACAGCACAGAGTTAATCGCCGATTTTCGCGAAGAACCTGTTCCCACGACATCACCAACAAAGGCGACAGGATGACCTTTTTCCTTGAGTTCAGCAATGGTTTTTAGACCAGTGGGCATCATTGATTCCAACATGCAGAGCGCATGGAGGGGAATGTCAGGGCGTGAGAAGGCTTGAGATGCGGGAGAAAAGTCATCAGTATTAATTTCACCAGTAACTTTAAACACAGTTACAGTAACTGTCTCAGGTAATACGGGGCGACTAGTGAACCATTCGGCTGCTGCCCATGACTCGATTACGCTTCTAGCCCTAACGTTAGTTTTAGATAATTCCAAAACTTGATTGAAGGCATCAAATACTAGGAGCGTTTTCTTGAGAGCAGTTGCCGCAAGATCGCCTAAATCATCATTCTCTAGCAAATCGATTAGAGTATGCACGTTATAGCCGCCGACCATCGTGCCGAGCAATTCCACAGCTCTTGACGTTGTAACTAAAGGTGATGTCAATTCACCTTTAGCGATCGCAGTTAGCCATCCTGCTTTGACATAGGCAGCCTGATCGACTCCTGGGGGAATGCGATCGCGCAGTAACGATAGTAAAAATTCTTCTTCACCTGCTGGAGGCTTTTGCAATAAATCACAAAGTGCCGCAGCTTGTTGGGCATTCAATGGCAGAGGGGGAATCCCTTGCTGGGCGCGTTCGGCAACATGGTCACGGTAGGCTGATAACATACGTTGTTATTTCTGATTCTGTAATTGAGATATAGCAGATTGCGAGAGTAAGTACCTAGGCACAATTAAAAAGCCTGAGGTACAATCTGCACCGACCGCGTAGCAGTCGGTGCAGATTGTGCCTAGCTATTTATGACCCTCTGGGGCGCACTCTCATAATCTGCCGAGGATAGCTATATTATCGATCCTATTAAACTTTGGCGCGGAAATTATGTTTACCTTGACATGTTTTAGGTTTTGCAGAGATTGGGGTTCAGAGTAAGATGAAAACTTGTGCCTGTTAAACAAGATAAATCTAAGCGAGCTCGCAATTGTTGAGTCATAATGCGTACTAGTCTTAAACCAATAGAAGCAGTTGCTTTAAAGTCAATATCCTCAGGAATCCCAACTCCATTATCACGAATGATTAAATGTAAGTTGTCATCATCCAGCGATTTATATAAAATCACTTCAATTAAGCCTATATTATTATTTGGGAATGCATATTTAAAAGCATTTGTTAATAGTTCATTCACGATTAATCCCATGGAAATTGCCGTATCAACATTCAATTGAGTTGGCTTAAGATCTAAGCTCAATTCAACTTGGCTAGTATTAAAACTTGTAGAACTATAGAGGTTACCAACTAGACGCTGTAGATATTCACAAAAATCAACCTTATCTACATCATGAGATTGATATAATTGCTCATGAATTAACGACATTGTATGAATCCGTCGTTGACTGTCAGAAATTGCTCTCAAAGCTTCTGCATCACTTATATAACGAGCTTGCATTGACAGCAAGCTATCAACCACACTAAGATTATTTTTAACCCGATGATGTACTTCTCTTAATAGAACTTCTTTATCCGCAAGTGAAGATTGCAGCCTTGATTCAACTTCTTTTAACTTCGTGATGTCAGATGCTGCCCCAATTGTCTGCTTAACAGTACCATCTGCATTACAGAAAAAAACAGTTTCTTGACTATAAAACCATTTCCATTTGCCATGAATATCTCGCATTCGATATTCAAAGACAAATAAATCTTCAGGATTATCTTCAGGTATTCTATTCTGAATAAGTTCGTAATGCTCTTTTACTCTTTCTAAATCATCAGGATGAATAACCTCATTGAGTAGTAAGTTACCCATTTCCTGAATTTCTGAGGGAGTATATCCCAAAAGGTGAGTAATAGCTTGATTGCAATATATATTACGATGTTCTTCGATATCATAAATATAGAGGATATTTGGAGTGGTATCGGCAATTCGTTGAATAAATTGTTGACTACTTTTAAGAGCTAGTTCGGCTTGTTTTCTGGTTAGCGCGATCGCAACATAAGTAACAATTGTCTGTGTTAACTGGACTTCTTCTTCAGTAAATTGCCTTGGCGCTTCAAAATACGCAACAATATCCCCTAAGTGTCGGCGTTCATATTCTAGGGGGAATACTGCTAAAGCTCCGATACTTTCAGCTAGGCATATACTTTGTAAGCTGCGATCGCTAGGAAGTATCGCACAGTAAGGAAAAGTTCTAAATTTGAGTTCAATTTGATGAGATGAATCTTCAAAGAATGCTTCAATAGATTGCTTGTAATCTTGACTAATTCCTACAGATTCTTGATACTTTAAACAATGATTAGCTTTAGTTGTAATTACGGCCGAACGCGAAGTTCTTAGAGCAGTACAGATTCCATTTATCGCAATTTGATAAATTTCATTAACTGATTGCGCAGCATTTAACGCTGATACAAAGTCGTACATCAGCCTTAAGCGATTGAGCTGCAAATTCAAGCGATCTTCAGTTAATTGTTGATCAGCGATCGTTTGTACTAATTGAAGATTAACTTCTTTGAGTTCTGTCTTTACTTTAGCCATGAGCATCACCTCCAACGATCGCATTCTTAATTCTTAAGCTTGGCGAACCACAACCAACTGCTAGGCCACTTTGTCCTCCTTTGCCACAGCCACCTGACTCGTCCCATACAAAGTCATTGCCGATCGCTTCAATATCTTGCAATGTCTCAAAAGCATTTCCTGAAAGTGTCACATCCTTTACAGGCTCAGCGATTTTACCATTGCGAATCATCCAAGCTTCACCTGCGGTAAAAGTAAACATCTCTCCATTAGTCATGCCACCTTGCCAGTTTTTGGCATAAACGCCAAGGGGAATATCGTTAAACAAATCGGCAGCAGGTGTTTGACCTCGACCAATCCAAGTATTTGTCATTCTCACGATTGGTGGATAATGATAATCCAAACATCGCGCATTACCAGTTACTGTTTCACCCAATTTACCTGCCGTCTCCCGTGAATGTAGTCTTCCAACTAATACACCATCTGCGATTAACTGGGTTGTCGTCGCAGGCACACCTTCATCGTCATAAACATAACTACCGCGATGGTCAGCAGTAGCAGCTCCGTCAAAAATTTGTAAATCAGTCGAGCCAAATCTTCTACCAATGCTCATGGTCTCTAACATGTCAGGATTTTCATAGAGCATATCCGCTTCCGAGAGATGTCCAAATGCTTCATGCACAAACAATCCTGCCAAAATCGGATCAATGACTACTGTGTAAGTATTCCCTTTCACAGTGGGTAAATCTAGCGAACTGAGAGCGCGTTGAGCCGCTCCAATTACTTGCTGATCCAAGTTCAGCAAATCTGTATAAGTACTTCTTGAGCCGAAAGTTTCGCGACCAGTTTGGATTGTTTCCCCATCCCTTGCGATCGCGGAGCATCGTAGTTCCCAGTCAGCCCATTCTTGCTCAATCATCGTGCCTTCGGATGTGGCAAAAACAACCTGCTGTGTGCAGTCTCCATAGCGAACAGATGTACTAACTACGCGATCGGAAACTGATCGTAAAATATCGGTGTAATGAGCACACAAATTCTTTTTATGAATAAGTTCAATCTGATTGGGATTTTCTTTGATCAGTGACACCTGCGCTTGCACAGGTTCGACTTCCGCAAGCACCGTTTCTTCATTGCCAACCCATTTTGCTGCTGCGATCGCTTCTTGTAGCTTTATTTCCAAACTATGTAGATCATTAAAACTCGCAAATCCCCAGCCGCCTCGATGACAAGCTCGTACTTGTCCACCAATCGAGATACCTGTACTCAAGGTTTCAACTTTACCGCTGCGTAAAAAGATATCAGCACCTTGCGATCGCTCTAACCGAATCGCAAAAAAATCAACATGGGGTTTGTATTTCTGCACTAAGTCCGAAATTACATCTTTAAATTGCCATATGTTCATATATGCAGCCTGCAAGAAAAGCTCTTTATGTATTTTACTTGAAATTATTACGCAAAAATCATTTTTGCGTATAAAAATAGCAAGCATCATGATAT
>JANNDZ010000634.1:0-1515 GCA_031378395.1 Pseudanabaena sp. OTE_75_metabat_487_sub | reverse complement strand
GTCAGACGTAATTCGCAAGCTGGAAGGCACATTTGATAATAAGGAATGGAGTATTCATGTGCAATACGACCAATGCTTGGTGGTGCGTGTAAAGAAAGCAACACACCGATGAAAAAATCGTAAAAATGCTTTTTCATACTCCAAAATTGAGCGCCATGGATCTTGGAGTTATAAGATCCCCTGGCCCAGGTTTGGGAAATCTGTTGTTTCCTATAGCGCGAGCAATTGTAGGGCAAAATAAATTTGGCGGTCAGGTCGTCCGTCCAACGATAAGGCAAATCAAATTTGGGACCATTTTACGTCGAGAACGGGATTTAAGGACATATGGAGATTTGTTTAAGCCTAGAACTAAGCAGGATTGGAAGAATTGGTATCTTTCTAAAATCCAATCTTCGATAGCAGAAGGCACCCAAATCAGCCAAAGTCATTCAGAAGTTACAGTTGTATATAAGGGTTTAGGCAATCATTTTCATGATCTAGTTGATCATTCTGAATTTATAAAAATATGGATTGAACAATTTCGGTTAAATAATAATGTTAATTCGATGAGTTACGATATAGGAATTCATATTAGACAAGGTGATTTTGGTAATAATAATAATAATAATTACTCCGGTCACAATATGCGTCAGCCGCTTGAATGGTATCGTGATGCATTTGAAGACGCAAAAAAAATACTAAGCAGTAAAAATGCAAGTGTGCGACTTTTTACAGATGGTGATCCGGCAACGATAGTACAAGAATTAAATATTCGAAATTTAAGTATTGATAAAAGTCAAAATGCTCTTGACGGGATTATAAGTTTATCAAAGGCAAAATTGGTAATTGGATCGAGGTCAACATTTTCAATGTGGTCAGTATTTATGGGGAATACTTTGGCAATTTGGGATAGTAATTTTGATCTTAAAAAAACATTCCCCATAAGGCCTAGTCTCGATCATTTTTGCTGATCGATTGGTGCACTGTAATTCGATTAAACTATAATAACGTCGTTTATAAAATACCATTAAACGTAATTTTATATGTTAATCAGACAACGTGTATAAATTTGGAGAATATAATGCCTCTAAATAATATTATCAAGAAATTGGGAGTGCTCGCTTCTGTTGATGTTAGAAAATATTCTGACAGAAACATATTTTCCAAACGCTTGGTTCGTTACCTGAGAGATTTGAAAATTGAATTAGTCGTGGATGTCGGAGCTAATCGGGGCCAATTTGGCAATTCGTTATTTAGTCATGGGTTTAAAGGTAAGTTACTTTCGATTGAGCCAATTCCTGATGCTCATTCTAAGTTGGAATTAGCCGCAGCGAATTCCAAAAGAAACTGGCTGGTTGCACCCAGAATGGCACTAACACATCAACGGGGTTTCGCTGATTTAACGATTGCCGAAAATAGCGCATCAAGTTCGTTATTGGAATTTTCTAACGAATTAGAGCGCTTAGTTCCTGTTGCCAGACCCGTGACAAAGATAGAAGTCCCGACAATGCGTTTGGATCAACTACTGCCGTCCTT
>JANNDZ010000611.1:0-4344 GCA_031378395.1 Pseudanabaena sp. OTE_75_metabat_487_sub | reverse complement strand
GTGATGTCTTTATTATCCCTTCCAACTGGGAGCGATGGTGCAATGTTTGTTTGGAATGAAATGCGGCGGCAATGGCAGTAATCGTCTCTCTGTTAGATGGACTATCCGTACAAGTTCGCGATTGTGGACTACTTGTCCCGCCGAATGATCCTGCGGCTTTAGCAGAAGCGATCGTTAGCATTAATCAAATATCTCCTGAAGAACTGAGCACATTGGGAATTAAGGGAAGACAATTAGTCAGAAATGCTTGGGAAGATTACTTGATTGCATGGGAGGGTCTACTATGTCAGCTATTAGCCAATTAATTGATACTTTAAAGCAAAAACTAGCTGGTCGATTCCTCCAAAATCTGGGTTGGTTGGGTTTATCGGAACTTTTTATTCGCATCTCACGGTTAGCAGCTACTGTCATCTTAGCGCGACAACTTTCTAAATATGAATATGGATTAGCAGCTTTGATTCTCACAACGAATGCGTTTGTGGAGGTGTTTACTCAAAATGGTATCTGGGATAAACTGATTCAAGCAGATGAAAAAGACATAGAGGAATTATCTCAAACAGCATATTGTCTCAACTGGATTGTTTGCAGCGCCCTGTTTTTAGCCCAATGCCTCGTTTCATTTCCTGTTGCTTGGTTCTATCATGACAACAATCTAATTTTACCTATTTGTGGGATGGCAATTGTTTATCTGTTGATACCAATGGGATTAGTGCAAGCTTCCTTATCTCAACGAGAAAATCGCCTACATGTCTTAGCTTTAGCTAACGGAGTACAGGTTTCCCTTGATAATGTTTTAACAATAGTTTTTGCCTTTTGTGGTTTAGGAATCTGGGCGATTATCTTACCAAAAATCATTGTTGGGCCGATATGGGTCGCAATCCATTACTCTAACCAAAAATGGCGACCAAAAAAGGAATTCTCACTTAAAAATTGGCAAGAGATTATCCGCTTTGGTCGTAGTGTGTTGGGGATTAAAATGATGAATACGCTCAGGAATAACCTTGACTATCTAATTGCTGGTAAATTTCTTGGTGTTGAGGCATTAGGAATTTATTACTTTGCATTTAATGCAGGTTTAGGGATTAGTATGAGCGCGATCGAGGCTCTGGACTCCGCCCTATTCCCGCATCTATGTGCGGCTCGTACTGAACCAGCTAAATTTAAAGAACGTTACTTTAGCAGTTTTAAAACGATTGCTTGGATTGTGGTTCCCCTAGTGCTCTTGCAGTCTAGTCTTGCTCCTATCTACGTGCCGATCGTTTTCAGCGCAAAATGGCTACCAGCTATTCCCATCTTGATCTTGATTTGTCTTTCCGCCATTCCTCGACCTTTTGCTAATGCTGCTTCTAGAGCCTTATGGGCTATGGATAAACCAGATTGGGATCTTAAATGGAATATATTCTTTACAGGTTTCTTTGCGATCGCATTACTGATAGGAGCAAATTGGAATATCATCGGTATCGCTGTAGCTGTGCTTTTGGCGCATTGGCTCGCTTTACCAATTTATACTCTTTGGGTAAATCGATATGTTCGCTCTTTATAGCGATCAAGCCAAAAATAGAGTTGCGGCGCAACTCTATTTTTGGCTTGATCTCGTCAACTAGTATTTTATTAATTATTCTCTAAAAGGATGTTTGGAATATGGCAGGGCTATACGCAATCATTGGTGAACAAAATTATGATCGAATTGCCAAAGCCGCAGATCGGCTAAAATTCTTCGCCAATGAACAAATTGATATTTTCTCTGAACGTCATCTTTCTATAGCTTGGGTGAGCCAAGATCCTCCACTTTTGTTTGCTCCTGCCTACCATCCTGAGACAGGTGTGCGTATATTCACATCTGGTCGTGTGGCTTGGGATGAGCCAGACTGGCAAAGAGCGGAAAAGATGACTCACATTACGGGCGGACTGAGTAATCGACTTATTCTTGATCGCTATCTTCAAGGTGATATCTCCGCCATTGAACGGCACAATGGCTCAGCAATAGTCTTAGTCTGGAACCCGCGATCGCAGCGCCTCCATTGTTTAAGCGATCATTTTGGCGGTCATCCTCTATTTTTATATTCACCCGAAAAAGTTGAGGGTTGCGTGATCTCTACTTTTGCTGATGCGATCGCAACTGATGCAGAGGTAAAAACAACACCCGATCATGTCTCCATGGCTGAATTTCTCAAAGAATGGCAAGCTACACCACCACACACTTATTACAATGAAATTAAATATGCGGGAGCCGCCAAGCACCTATGTTGGGATTTAGCTAATACCACCTATTCCGAGAGTGAATATTGGAAACCTCACCAAGATGGATACTTTGACAACTTACAGGATACAGTCAATCAGCTCGCAGCAGCCCTAAGCAATGCGATTCGGATTCGCACATTGCCGCGACTTGGCAAAACGGCTACTTTTATCAGTGGCGGCATGGATTCTCGGCTATTACTATTTGCAGCAGCCGATCCCTCAATGATGTTTGGAGTTAATTTATATGATGTACCCAATCGAGAATCAGGATTATCACTAAAGCTCTGCGAGTCCGCTGGGGTCGAATATATTGGCTTTGCTAGAGATAAAGACTACTATCCTCGCTGGATGAAAAAAGGAGTCAGTATCTCAGGAGCGATGTGGTCATTGGAAGATAATCACTTTATTGGTACGCATGAGTTATTACAGCAACTTGGAGTTTCGACAGTACTATCAGCTTGCTCAGCCGATATGCTTTTTAAAGGAGAGATATTAGACAAAGAGTTTGTCAAGCTATTTGGAAAGCCACTGCCCTTCTTTCGCTATAAAGACCAACGTGTAGAGAGCTTTCTTCCCTATCCTGAATATCAGTCACCACCCTTCCCTCCAGCGTTCAAAGTGCAGATGAAACAACGATTTGCGGACTACTTTGAGGGCGTACCCACTCGGCTTAGATCTGATAGCGATCGCCTTAAAGTTGAGAATAAACGCATTCGTCCACTTTGTTATGTACCCGCAAGTTCAGGACAAACTATGTATCGGGCATTCGCCTATGATGATTTTTTTGCCGATCGCGCGATCGCGGATTTGTATAGTCACATTCCCGCAAAATGGAAAATAAACCGCTTGCTATGGGGTAAAGTTGTCGCCAAAATTTGTGGACAAGATATTCTCGATGCTAACTATGGTTGGCGACCTGGGGCTTCCACAATCGAAAAATTCCTTGTCTTTTCAAGAGACTGGTTTCGTAGGCGGTTAGGCAAAATATCAACAGTTGGGAATCAAGGACTTGCAACGGATGGCTCCTGGCCAAATCTAGGTTGGTATATTAAAAATAGCCCAACACTCAAGCAAACATGGGAAGAAGCTCCTTTAGAAGATCGTCAGCTACTTGCAGAATTATGGGGAAGCGATCCTTGGCAAATATCTCTCAATCAATGGGCTAAGTCGCCAAATGATTTTTTTCGTTTTATGACGCTACTCAACTATTGGGATAGGCGTGATTAGGATAGGCAGAGCTTTGCGTCGCCTATCCTAATCCTAAAATTATCGGTCAACAACAAGAAACTATAGAAAGCCATGGTTAAAGTATCAGTGATTGTTCCAGTTTATAACGTGGAACGATTTATCAAAGAAACGATCGCATCAGTCTTAGCCCAAACCTTTCGAGACTTTGAATTAATCATCGTTGATGACCAGTCTCCTGATGCCAGTATTGCTATTTGTGAGCAATTTGCTGATCCCCGCATCCAGATTGTCCATCAAAAAAATCGCGGCTTAGCAGGGGCGAGAAATACGGGCATTCGTCATGCACAAGGGGAATATATTGCGCTGCTGGATAGCGATGATCTCTGGCTACCCGAAAAGCTGGCAAAACATGTTCAACATCTAGAAGCAAATCCCAAAGTTGGGCTTAGTTTTAGCCGTTCCGCTTTTATTGATGAGAATAGCAATTCTCTGGGCACATACCAAATGCCAAAGCTGAACGATATTGATGCTCCCTATTTGCTCTGTCGTAACCCGATTGGCAATGGCTCCGCTCCCGTAATTCGTCGTGAAGCGCTCGAGGGTATTAAGTTTCAAGATAATCTCTATGGGGAAATAGAAGACTTTTATTTTGACGATCAATTCCGTCAGTCAGAAGATATTGAATGCTGGATTAGAATTGCCATTCAAACTAATTGGCAAATTGAAGGGATTCCCGAACCTCTCACGCTCTACCGTGTTAATCCAGATAGTTTATCGGCGAACATGACCAAACAACTAGAGTCATGGGAAAAGGTAATGGCAAAAACCCGCACCTACGCACCCGATTTATTAGCAAAGTGGGAATCTCTTGCCCGTGCCTATCAATTCCGCTACCTATCCCGCCGTGCTATTCGC
>JANNDZ010000610.1:0-5021 GCA_031378395.1 Pseudanabaena sp. OTE_75_metabat_487_sub | reverse complement strand
AAGAGGAGATCCCCCGCATGTTCAGCCAGTCGCCCCTCGCTCGATTATTTTCTTTGTGGCAAGTGCGCCTAATGATGGACGTGTGAACCTGTCGCCAAAAGGAATGGATGCTTTGCGAGTTGTCAACGAATCTGAAGTAGCCTATCTCGATCTAACAGGAAGTGGCAACGAAACTGCTGCGCATTTGCTAGAAAATGGCAGAGTCACCATTATGCTCTGTAGCTTCACAGAAAAGCCTTTAATCCTGCGTCTCTATGGTCAAGGCGAACCAATCCGTCCCAGAGATGCGTCATGGCAAGAATATCTATCCCTATTTCCTGCGATCGCAGGTACTCGCCAAATCGTGCGCGTCAAAATCGAATCTGTACAAACTTCCTGTGGTTTTGCAGTTCCCTTTTATGAATTTTCAGGCGATCGGCAAGTACTAAAAGAATGGGCTGAGAAAAAAGGTGAAGATGGAGTCTATGAATATTGGCAAAAGAATAATCAGCAAAGCATAGATGGTCTACCAACTGGACTTTTATAGCCACCCAAAAGTGGGAAATCACCTTCAGGAAATTGATAAGTAGATGCTCTTAATTAAATAACCCCAAAAATCATAAGTTTGCGTCGCAGGGACGCAAACTTATGGTTTTTGGGGTTATTCTGCATAGTTGTGCCAAATCAAGCAATGGCTACGCCATTGCTTGATTTTAAAAACATTACTGGGTTTGGGTTTCAATTCACAAAAGAGTGGTCGCACTTTTGTGAATTGGTATTACTCATAACCGCTTTTACGCGCATGACAGATAGATCGGCAATATGGTAGATTCCTAGCAACTAAAATGTGATCGCTAGTAGTTCGAGTTAATGCGTTGAAAGCTTTGCCAGACCTGATCTCTAAGATTTCTGGGCGATTACCGCTACGCCTAGTTTTAATTGCGCCATTTGTTATTCAAATTTTTGGTACGGTAGGAATTGTTGGCTACCTGTCATTCAAAAATGGCGAAAAAGCCGTGAATGACTTAGCGAATCAAGTTAATAGCCAAATTAGCACGCGCATTCAGCAACACGTACTAGGGTATTTAAATAAATCGCATCAAACTTTAGAAATTACCTACGCAGGTATCAAAAGCGGCAATATTGACTTAGAAGACTTCGCGGCTTTGCAGCGTTATTTTTGGCAAATCGTGCAGAACCGAAATATGGAAGCCTATATTTCTTTTGGTAATGCCAATGGTGAATTTGTTGGTGTTGAGCGACAGGAAGATGGCAGATTTCAACTCAAAATTCGCGATCGCACGACTGCACCAATCCGCGAAGTCTATTATTTGGATGAGCGCGGCGATCGTGACACATTGGTAACCCGCGCCAAGTACGATACCCAATCTCGACCTTGGTTTCAAGCTGCCGTCAAAGCAGGTAAACCAAGTTGGAGCAAGATTTATCCCTTTTTCTCACGCAAAAATACTTTATTAGGCATTACTCCTGTCCACCCAATCTACAAGCCGACGGGAGAATTAATCGGGGTTCTGGCGATTAACGTCACATTGCTGCATATTACGGAATTTATCAACACTCTCAAGATCAGTCAATCGGGGCAAAGTTTCATTATGGAGCGATCAGGAGATCTGGTCGTGAGTTCGACGATTGCTCAACCATTTCGAGTTAAAGGGGAAGGTAAAAAACGCGAAATCGAACGCCTCAAGGCTATGGATAGCGATCAGCCGACCGTTAAAGCAACTGCTCAATATTTGCGCGATCGCTTTGGTGATTTCAAAGATATTAGCCAAAGTCAACAACTGAAATTTCAAATCAATGGGGCGTGGCATTATGTACAAGTAGTCCCTACTCAAGATAGTCATGGGCTGGACTGGCTCGTAGTCGTAGTTGTGCCAGAATCGGACTTTATGGCGCAAATTCATGAAAATACGCGCACGACAATTTTGCTTAGTCTAGGAGCTTTAGGACTAGCGATCGCGATCGGACTTTATACAGCACGCTGGATTGTCCGCCCGATTTTAAAATTGAAAGAAGCTGCGATCGCATTGTCAGAAGGAGATTTCAGTAAAACTGTTGAACTTAACCGTGCCGATGAACTGGGCGTGTTAGCTGGTGCTTTTAACAGCATGGCAGCACAGTTACAGACTTCTTTTACAGAACTCGAAGAAAAAAACACGAAGTTGGAAGAGCTTGATAAACTCAAAGATGAATTCTTAGCCAATACCTCCCATGAACTGCGAACTCCACTCAATGGCATCATCGGACTCACTGAGTCACTGATTGACGGAGCGACAGGAGCGCTGTCGGACAACACCAAGTCCAATCTAAATATGATCGCTTCTTCGGGGCGAAGACTATCCACATTAGTCAACGATATCCTCGATTTCTCGCGACTAAAACATCGCAACATTGACCTACAAATTAAGCCAACCGCTGTTCGCGAAATTGTTGGTGTCGTAATGATGTTGTGCCAGTCGTTAGTTGAACAAAAATCTCTACAATTAGTGAATGCCATCAGTGCCGATCTGCCTTTGGTCGAAGCCGATGAAAATCGATTGCAACAGGTTCTATATAACTTAGTTGGGAATGCGATTAAATTTACGGAGATGGGAACGATTGAAATTTCAGCCAAAATTGTGGCTGGACATCTTCCTCCTCCCTCATTAAGAGAAGGAGCGCTGACCTCACGGCTACAATCTTTTCTGCATAATTCTCAAATTGAAATTGCGATCGCAGACACAGGTATCGGTATTCCCTCAGATAAGTTAGATCGCATTTTTGAATCCTTCGAGCAAGCAGATGGATCAACCGCAAGAATCTATGGCGGAACTGGGTTGGGCTTAGCAGTTACGAAGCAGCTTGTGGAACTTCATGGTGGAAAGATCACCGTAACCTCAGTGGTCGGTGAAGGCTCGCGATTTAGCTTTACGTTACCCGTTGCTCAAGATCAGCATCACCCCATCGGACAGACTGATAGTGATCGGACTGTCGATGATAAAGCTGATAGTGATCTGGCTGTGATTCCTTATAAGCCCATCAATCTGCCAGCCACTCGTCCAATCTTGCATAAGCCGATCGCTAAGTCTTTAGTAGATAGCAATAATAGTAATCTCAAGATTTTGATTGTAGATGATGAACCAGTTAACTTGCAGGTTTTGGTCAACAACCTGTCCCTTGCTAATTATGCGATCGCCCAAGCCAATAACGGACTTGAGGCTCTAGAACTAGTTGAGCAAGGGTTTAAGCCTGATCTGGTCTTGCTAGATGTGATGATGCCGCATATGACAGGATATGAAGTCAGCCAAAGACTACGAGAAAGATTTTTGCCAAGCGAACTACCAATCGTGATGCTAACGGCTAAAAATCAAGCATCCGATCTTGTCGCTGGATTTGAGGCTGGAGCCAGTGATTATTTGACCAAGCCATTCTCTAAAGACGAACTCTTAGCAAGGATCAAGACCCATATAAACCTGTCTCGCTTGATTTCGGAAAACCGCAACTTAAATATTAAGCAGGAAGAATTAGCCCAAGAGAAAACTGACCTAGAAATTTTGCTTGATACGACTACTGAACATGCAGATGCTGTCCAAGCAGAATTACAACAGCAAGCGATCGAAGCATTGCAAACCAGTGAACAACGCTTGAGAAAGTTCCTCGAAGCAATGCCCGTTGGCGTATTCGTGATCGATGCTGAGGGTAAGCCCTACTACATCAACTCTCTGGGTGAGAAGTTGCTCGGACAGGGACTGGTCAATAGTTTAGCCTCCACCAAACTCACGGAAGTTTATCAGGCTTACGTCAGAGATACAGATCAACTTTATCCTGATGTCGATTCACCAATTTATAGGGCTTTGCAAGGGGAAATTAGCTCCATTGATGACATGGAAATTCGTCAAGGCGATCGCACAATTCCCATTGAAGTTTGGGGAACGCCCATCCGCAATGAGAATGGTGATGTTTTGTATGCGATCGCAGCTTTTCAGGATATTACTGAGCGGCAAAAAGCACAGACCGAACGCTACAAATTCACTCGCGAAATTATGGAGCTGAACTTAGCATACGAAAGGTTTGTGCCTAAAGAGTTCTTGCGTTTTCTCAATAAAGAGAGTATTACCGACGTGAAACTAGGCGATCAAGTGCAGCAGGAAATGACTGTGCTTTTCGCTGATATTCGCTCGTTTACCAGTCTATCAGAAGGGATGTCGCCACAGGAAAACTTTAACTTTATTAACGAATATCTCAGTATCGTCACCCCTGAGATTCATTCCCATAATGGCTTTATCGATAAGTATATCGGCGATGCGGTGATGGCTCTGTTCCCAGAGTCGCCCAATGATGCGGTACTCAGTGCGATCGCGATGCAAAATAAGGTGGCTCTCTATAATGAGTCACGCCAACAGAAGGGCGAAGTACCGATTAAGATTGGCATTGGCTTGCATACAGGCAGCTTAATGCTAGGAACAATCGGCGATGCTCAGCGGATGGAAGGTACTGTGATTGCCGATGCCGTGAATTTGGCTTCACGTTTGGAAGGATTAACCAAACAATATGGAACTGCGATCGCGATTAGTGAGCAGGTACTATTTCAATTAGATGATATGGAACAGTATGGCTATAGATTTCTAGATCGGGTAAAGGTCAAAGGGAAGAAAGAAGCTGTAGCTGTTTTTGAAATTTATGATAGTGATACACTCTCACAGCAACAACTTAAGAAAAGCACCAGAAGCAGTTTTGAAGAAGCAATTGTATTGTACTATCAGCAAAAATTTGACCTTGCTCAGCACTGTTTTCAGGATATTTTGCAGCACAATCCCCAAGATATAGCGGCACAACTGTACTACGCTCGGTGCGAAAAATATCAAAAAAATGGCTTAACTGAAGGTTGGGAAGTCGCAGAAGTCTACAGTGACAAATAAAAACCCAAAACTTTTGTCTCCTGCTACGCGGGAGACAAAAGTTTTGGGTTTTTATTTTTTATTTATAGAAGGTATAGCAAAAAAAGAGTTAGCTAATACAAACCAAAACCCAAGAAGCGAGTT
>JANNDZ010000585.1:0-11903 GCA_031378395.1 Pseudanabaena sp. OTE_75_metabat_487_sub | reverse complement strand
GTCCGTGCTGTAGCACCTTCTCTTTGCGCGAACCTCTCAATACATCGATTACATGCCCTGCTCCAAATCGCTCCTTTGTCCTCGCTACACAGGATAAGAATTTTTGAGATTCCACTGTCCAATCTTCCATTGGCTTCGGGGAAAGACAGTTATCACAGTTGCCGCAATCACCTTGAAAATGTTCGCCAAAATAACGAAGCAGAATCGTGCGGCGACAAGCGACACCTTCAGCATAGTCCACTACCTGACGTAATTGCTGCTGCGCAATTCGCTGTTCTGCTTCCAATGGTTCATTGGTGTAAGGATCGACTTTTTGAGCAATGAGAAACTTAATCGTTTCTAAATCTCCATAGCCTAGAAATAATGTACAGTGAGAGTCTTCGCCATCTCGTCCTGCTCGACCTGATTCTTGATAATATCCTTCAATATTTTTGGGTAAATCGTAATGAATCACAAACCTTACATCAGGTTTATTAATGCCCATCCCAAAGGCAACTGTCGCCACCATTACCTGCACATCGTCCCGAATCCAACGAGTTTGATTTTCTTCCCTCTCTTTATTCCCTAACCCTGCATGATAGGGAATTGCTTCGATGCCATCTTCTCTCAGACGACTGGCTATTTCATCCACACGTTTACGACTTAGGCAATAGACGATGCCTGATCCTTGCAGCCTCTTAATTTGCTGTAATAGATTTACATAGGTTTGCTCATTCCCTTGTTTGGGAAGAACTTCGTAATAGAGATTAGACCGATTGAAGCTTGCCACATGAATGTATGGCTGCTTCAGTTGCAATTGCTGGCTTATGTCTTCCCGCACCCGCTCTGTCGCCGTGGCGGTCAAACCAATCACAGGTACATCGGGATGAAGTTGGCGAATTCGACTAAGTTGGCGATATTCTGGGCGAAAATCATGTCCCCATTCTGAAACGCAGTGAGCCTCATCCACCGCAAACCCTGCGATCCCCATTTTCCCTTTAATGATATTTAGGAATTCGAGAAACTGTTCAGCAAATAAGCGCTCAGGGGCAACGTAAACTAATTTAATTGCACCATTGAGAATTGCTTGCGATCGCTGAGTGCTTTCTCGATTCGTCAGCGTACTGTTGAGAAATGTCGCGCCGATACCGTTTTCTTTGAGTGCCGTAACTTGATCTTGCATCAGTGCAATTAGAGGGGACACGACTATTGTCACTCCAGTCTTGAGCAATGCTGGCAACTGAAAGCAAATCGACTTACCGCCCCCAGTTGGCATGATTGCCAAAGTATCGCGACCAGCCATACTTGCTTCAATAATCTCGCGCTGACCAGCCCGAAAGGATTCATATCCAAAGTATTGCTTCAGCGCCTGCTGCAAAGAATCACTGTTTGACATAGCTGTTTTAGATTGGTAAATTTCAGGTAAGGGGATTGACTCCCTAAAAGAAACCTAATAAATGCCCAGATCTCCGACTTTTTCTGTGACTAACAAAGACAATCTATGATTGCACAGAAAAAGTCGGAGATCTCAATCTTTGCATCTATTGATCTTCTTCCGTGATTTGCAAGCGAATAGTTCGTCCTGACTGATCATTACCAATCTGGACAGTGACATTTTGACTGGCTAAGGAATCAAGAGAATTAAGTAGATCTAGTAAATTAGGAGTGCTTGCACCCGACTCCACATATAGCTGATCGGCAGATGTTGAGACGCGCTTCCAGATACCGTAGAGTTTGGCGATCGCTTGTTCGAGTTGTGAGGCTTGGCTGACCAGATCAGATGCGAGTTTGAGGCATCCAAGTCTTAGAGCTTCCTCAAGCGCAAGATCGATGTTAACAGAACGGTTTGCGATCGCTTGTACTTGTCCCGTATTGGAAAGATATTTGGTCAATCTCTGAGCATCAGCGGTAACAAGCTTAATATTATCGAGATCTGAGGCATCAGCGATCGCCTGTTTCAATGGAGTTTGATAAGCTTCAGGCAACTTGTCGATTTCGCGAACTAGAGGCGCGACATAACGGGTCGGAATCGTGTGAGCGGCAACCTTCTCTTTTAGCTCATCGGGAAGATGATCGGAACTCATCGATGTCCATTCATCCGATAGCTGTCGCACTTCGCGTCTAGTAATCTTTTCTCCATTTCTAGCCGCATCGACAATCAACTGCTGCACTTCTGAAGAAGCTTGGGCAGTTTCTAAGAATGCTCTCTTACTAAATTGACGAATATCATCAGCATCTAGCTGACCGTCCGCCATTAAAGTATCAGCACTATTGGCAAGCTGAATCCATGAATAAGCCTGAGACTTACTAATTTCTCGCTCTTGCAGCCATTTCAAGAATCCCGTACCGCGCCCTTCGCCATTTGCCTTCTCGCGATCGCGTACAGTTCGCAAGATTCTGCCCCGCCAAATATCAGTCTGTAAATCGAAGCGATCGCATACTTGCCAAGCTAGATCTACTTCTTCGAGAAATTGACCTTCAGCTAAACCTTCATCATTAGGATCGGGTAAGGAAAGCGAAAAATCTGTCAGATCGAGATTTGCTAAAGCTTCGTTAGGAATAGATTCAACGGAAATAGATTCGAGTAGAGTTTCACTCACGGACACAGACAACCTTTGATTTAATGACTTTGGGGCATAGGCAACATGTTGCCTATCTAATTATCTCACCTTACACAGAGCGAAGATCTACCCTCATCCCCCAACCCCTTCTCCTGCAAGAGAAGGGAAGCTAAAACCTATTATTTTCTTGTCCCCTTCTCCTGCGGGAGAGGGGCTAGGGGTGAGGGCTTTGCAAACTTATGCGTAAGGTAAGTAAGTATACTAACGAATTTGGAAATTGATAAATAGGCAACTTAAAAAAGTTAGCTGAGCCGTTAGTAAAAACATATAGATCACAGCGCGTTTTTTGAAAATAGTTAAGATCAAGCCGATCGCCTTGAGATCGATCGTTGGGCCAAAAACTAGAAATGCTAGTAGCGATCCGCCCGTAAAAGTTGAGGCAAAGGACAGCGCAAAAAATGCATCCACAGTCGAGCAAATCGAAACGATCGCAGCCAAAATCATCATGGCGACAATCGAGCTAACTGGCCCCTGCCCCAAACCCAGAATGATATCGCGGGGAACCCATACCTGAATTACCGCCGCGATCGCACTACCCATAACAAGGATTGCCCCTAGCTCACGCATTTCTGCAAGCGTATTGTCCAACAACAGATTTAAGCGATCGGGCAAAGATTTAGTGACAATTTGATTACTTGACGATAAATAACCCGCAAAATCTAAAGGCTGATTGCGATCTTCTCCTAAAAAAAATGTACCTATGGGTACAGCCCCCGCTTTGACCTTTGGTGCTGGTAAAGCAAGCGCAATATTCGGTTGCAAAATTGCCCGCAAATCCTTTTGAGAACTAAATACCATGGCAACAATTGTAGCGATCGCAAATGAAAGCACAATTCGTAATACCGCAATTTCAGGCTGATCGCGAAAGGCTGTCCAAGTTGCCCAAATTACCACAGGATTAATCGTTGGCGCAGCCATTAAAAAGCTCACCGCCACCGAAATCGGTGCGCCTTGAGAAATAAGTCTCCGCGCCACAGGCACATTGCCACATTCGCACACTGGGAACATAAATCCGAGTAGACTTCCAGCTAATGCTCCTAAAAAAGGATTTTTGGGCAAAATAGCTATAAGCTTGCGCTCATCTACAAATATTAATAAGGCTCCTGACAGCAAAACCCCCATCAACAAAAACGGTATTGCTTCCACGAGGAGACTCAAAAACAAAGTAAAAGCACTGAGAATCTGGTTCATAGTTACGCTATTTGTCATTCTCAGAGATTATAAGGACGTAAACCGCCCCTTTAATTTCTAGGATTTATGGCATTTGCTAGATTGTTAATTTTTAGCTTAACAATTATAGAGGCTTATAAAGTGCTGTACGTTTTAAAATTTTTTGGGACTATTCTCGTAAAATGTAATGTTAATACAGCAAAACTAAAATTAAAATTTGCTGCAATGGGTAACGGGACTAAAAACATGCACCAATGCTTAATAGGACACAGCCGACATGACCGCACCAGATCCGCAACTACCCACAATCCCGATCGCTTCTAAAATCACCCCGCCCAAGTTAGAAGATTATCGGATTCCCGTATCTCCAGGATATGCAATCCCTGAAGATCGCTATGCGATGTCCGCTCCCGATCTGGGTGGCGAGTCAGCGATTTTAGCCGAGTTTGATGCGGCTGTACGCTCTGACCAATTTTCCTTAGCATTACAAAAAATAATTCGTTGTCGCGATAATGTCTTACCTGCTTTGCTAGAACGTCTGGAAAGCGACGAAGTAGCGATATCAAAAAAAGCAGCGATCGCCCTAGGTTATCTGCGATCTCCAGTAGCAATCCCACCGTTAATCGCCGCCACCACAAATCCTCGTCGTCAAATTCACTGGCAAGCAGCAGCAGCACTAAGCTGGATTGGCAGTGCGGAAGCGATCAGAGCCTTAGTCAAGTTATTACGTCATCCATCCATTCAGGTTCAAGCCGCAAGTGCTAAGGCTCTGGGACGAGCTAGTTTACCTGCGGTCTCACCTTTAGTGGAGGCTCTAAAACACAATGACGATATGGTAAAAGTCCATGCCGCTCATTCTCTTGGTCAAATTAGTTCACCCTTAGCGGTCACTACCCTCATCGACGCTCTGGAGAATGGTAGCAAATCAGTTCGTTTTGAGGCTGCTTGGGCGCTAGGTCAGATTAAATCGCCTTTATCGGCTAATTCACTAGCACGATTACTTACAGACAATGACATTAGTGTGCAGTCTCAAGCCGTACAAGCTTTAAAGAATATTGGTAATCCTGCGATCGCTCCTGTTTCCAAAATGCTCTACAACGCTTCCAGTCATACTCGCAGTGTTGCCGCACGCACTCTAGGGCATATTGGCATGGAGGAAGTCGTACCAATGCTTGCCCAAGTCTTGAGAGATGATGAATATGCCTATGTGCGTTGTGATGCTGCGTTAGCATTGGGGGAAATTGGCTCGCATGATGCTGTGTTCTATCTTTCGCAAGCGATAAAAGACCGCGATCGCTCAGTCCGCAGTGCTATTTTGAGGGCACTAGCACAAGTAAATTCACCTGAAGCTCAGGAAATCTTAAATAATATTAAGCACACGGTTGCTATACCCAATTATTCTGTCTCCAATCTCAGAGATTTTGGCGATGAGTCAGACTTTACGACAATTCAGGGCTAAGTTTCTAATACCAAAACACAAAATGGCTACGCCATTTTGTGTTTTGGTATTAGAAACTTAGCATCACCCAAGAAGGTTGGTATTGATGAGGACAAACTAGTCAATTATTGTTCATAAACTATTACTAGCGACTAGCAACCTATATCAGTGAACATTTGTCTTGGCAACACTCGCAACGCTTCTTCTAGGGTAGTAATTCCTGTTGAAATTTTCTCACGCACACTATGAACAAAAGATTCATAACCATGTTCCATTAGATACTCAAGTAATTTTGATTGATTTCCTTCAGCCATAATTTTTCGTACTGGAGGAGTGACATTTAATAACTCAAATATGGCTTCGCGTCCTAAGTAACCTGAACCAAAACAATGTTCACAGCCTTTACCCTTGTGCCAATCTTGGTATTTCATATCTTGAACTGGAATATTCAAAAATTTAACTTCTTCTCTTGTTGGTACATAGGCTTCGGAGCAAAAAGAGCAGACTTTTCTGACCAATCGCTGTGCGACTATCCCCAATAGAGCTTCAGAAATTATACTTGGATGCAGTCCCAAATCTTTCAGTCTTGCCACGGTACTAATTGCATCATTGGTATGCATTGTGGATAGAACTAAATGCCCTGTCATGGCAGCGCGTATAGTGATTTCCGCAGTTTCCAAATCGCGTACCTCACCCACCATAATAATATCGGGATCTTGACGCAAAATTGATTTCAGACCTGTGGAAAAGGTAAGCCCTCCCTTTTCTTGTACTTGTCCTTGGGTGATATTTGACAAATTATATTCAATCGGATCTTCCATAGTAATGATATTCACCTGATCCGTTGCTAATAATTGCAAAGTGGCATAGAGCGTACTGGTTTTACCTGAACCCGTTGGACCAGTTACAATAATTAAGCCTTGGGGTTGTGACACCCAACTGCGATAAGTTTCAAGGGATCGCGGCATGAAACCGATATCTTCGAGGGTGGTTGTCAGCATTTTATTGCGTGGCAACAGCCGAATTACCGCTTTTTCACCTCCTACACAGGGAAAAGTACTAACCCGCATATCTAAATCTAAATCCAGATGATCAGCAGTAACGTAATGCTGACTAATTCGACCATCTTGAGGCTGGCGACTTTCGCCAATATTCATGTTACTCATCACTTTAAGGGCAACGATGGTCTTACGACTGACTTCAGGTGGTAAAATTCGAGTAGTTCTTAAAATGCCATCGATGCGATAGCGAACACGCAATCCTAATTCTGTTGGCTCTAAATGAATATCACTGGCGCGATGTTGCAGAGCAACTGAAATTAAAGCATTAATCCGATGAGTTTGATCAAGGGCTTGAGATAAATAGATATCGGAAATTTCATCTAAGTGTGCTTCTTCATTTGCACCTGTGAGAGGGTTCACAATTGGTGAAGCAATATTACTTGGCTCAGGTAAATTTTGCCTAAGAAACCATAATAAATAACTTTCGGAAGAGATGGTTATATTTTTGATGCCCGTTAACGTAACATTGCTCATTTGCTTGATTTCGTCACTGGTTAATGAATGTGGCGAAGCTAAATAAAAGTAACCATGCCATAGCAATAGGGGAATTATCGGTGGTAAGGATTTGCGATCATCAAAATAATGAAAAAATCGATAATTAAGCTCTTCATCTAGTAAATCAATCCTCAATCCGCCACGTTTATCAACCAATAGCTCAAGGGCTTGATCGCAATCAATTTCTTGATTACGAAGACGCTTCCAAATTGAATTAGGAGAAATTAGAGATGTTTGACTCATAATACAAAATATAGATCAACATCGAGAAATATTTCTAAAATACGAACATGACTGATATACAACAATTACAACTACTACTGAAAGGAGTAAATGGCTGGAATCACTGGAGAAATGAGTGTCCAGATACATTGATATCATTGCAGAATGCTGTACTGAGTACTACCGATTTGCGCTATGTCAATTTAAGTTATGCCAATTTGGAAGGTGCGGATTTGTATCATGCTAATTTAATTGAGGCGAGATTAGAATATGCAAATTTAACTAAAGCAAGTTTAAATGGCGCGATCGCCACAGGTTCTCTCATTCATGCCAATTTTAGTGATGCCAACCTTTATAGTGCTATTTTTAGCTTTGCCGATCTCAGTTATGTCAATTTAGAAAGAGCTAATGCGATCGCTGCAAATTTCAATAGTGCTAATCTCCAAGGTGCAAATTTACAAAATATTAATGCTAGTCACGCCATATTTTGGCAAGCAAACTTAAAAGAGGCTAATTTGAATAGTGCGACTTTTTGGGGTGCTAAGCTTTATTCTACAAATTTAGAGCGATCTCAGTTGCAGAATACTGATTTTAGTGGTGCTGACCTCAGTGGCGCAAATCTCCAGAATGCCGATCTTAGTGGCGCAGATTTACGCGATGCCAATATGAGTAACGTAAATCTCGAAGGCGCGAATCTCGATGGGATTCTTTGGGGTAAAAATATAAGTCGTTATGCGACGAATTGGAGTAATGCGATCGGTTTAATGTCTGCCCAAAATGTACCCGCATCTCTTTTACTGTGAAGATGAGGAAGTTACAGCTAGGATAATGCCCCCCCGCACCAGCCATTGATTTTCATGATCTCAGGCATTCCTTCCACGTAACATCATTAATTTAAAACAAAAGCTATGCTCAGCATCAACTTTGTTTTTGGGTTAAATATTGTCGCGTCAATATTTTGTGTATACTGTATACATAGTTTGGGTGAGTAATATCAAAATACAAAATGGCATAGCCATTTTGTGTTTTTAAAACCCTTACTGGGTCTAAACTAGGTCTAATTTTCAATTCACAAGAATGTGCCAACACCTTCGTGAATTGTTGTAAGTCATCCCAACCCAAGGAAGATCAAGGAAGTATCGTTGCAATTGCAAAAGGCGAAGCCCAAATCCAGCACACTTATCAATATCCAAGGATATCAACAAAATTTTGACAAGGATGCTAGCGCAATTAAACATAAATCCTAAAAACTTGCCAGCAAAACCCACAAAAAACATAGGTTTTGACCCGTAATTTTAATTACTCCAAGTCACCTATAACTTTGTTGTCAAATTTTAAATTTATGAATTTGTAATTGCTTCTAATTTTCCAAATTTACAGGTGCACAGTTTCAGAAATATTCCATATTTAAAGATTAAATATATTTAGTATGAGACATATAAATATTCAAATATCAATCGAACATATTGCAATAAATATCAACAAGAAAACCTAGAGACTTACTAATAGTAATAATCTCTAAAAATGTTGTATCTAAAAGGACTAAAGAAATTAAAACAAATAATAGCCCTAGATCAATTCAACAAAAAAAAGTAATTTAGAATACCATTATTCTACGAATATCCTGTTGTAATGTATCTTGAAAATTAAACTAAATCATTAGCACTAAATTTGCTTTAGCCATAAAATCACTTACTCAATCAATTCTTTGCTGACACCTTTTAATGAAATTTATAGTGATAAGCAAGTAGCGCGATCGCTAATTTTAGATTGAGTTTATTAGTTGATTTTGGCATTCAAAAATTAGTGGAGTAAAAGTATGCTTAAGAACAAATTCATCACCATGATTAAATTGCCTAGTCCCGAATTAATTACTAGATTTAGCAGTCTGTGTTTATCGCTAGCACTGATGTTGAGTGTGTTTTTGGGAAATCCTGTCCATGCACAAGCAGGCGTAACAGCCAATTTTGATAGCGTGATCTTGTCCGTAAGAGCGACTGAAAATGGTGCGATTTTTTCTAACCTAATCGCAGATGCAGCTGTAGAGCCTGAAGCAGCAGTGGAAACTCCAGAAGCCAAAGCCGCTGCAAAGGCGGAAGCCAAAAAAGCCAAAGCCGCCGCGAAACTTGAAGCCAAAAAGCTAAAGGAAGCAGAGGAAGCTAAAGCAGAAGAAGCTAAAGCTGCGGAAAAGGCGGCTAAAAAAGCAGCCAAGCTAGAAGCCAAAAAAGCTAAAGCCGCCGCTAAGCTAGAAGCCAAAAAAGCTAAAGAAGCAGAGAAAGCCGCTGCCGCAGAAGCAGTTGAAGACAAAGAAAAAGCAGCGCCTGAATCCGCCGCTCCAGAAGCAACAACTGAGCCAGCAGTAGAAAGCGCACCTGCCGAAGTTGTTATTCCTTAGAAATTAGTAAGGTGGGCATTGCCCACCCTACCTATCTCCTGCTTGGTAAGTTATTTTGTGGAAATCACCTAACACTTGGCAACAATCTATTAATACCAATTCTCTAAAATGCAGTTAAACTTTTGAGAATTGAAAATCAGACAGCGCGAGGTTTTTGAATTCTCAAAATGGTATTGCCAATTTGAGAATTAGGATAAGATCTAATTCAAGGCAAGATAATGACTTCAGCAATACCGCGATCGCAATTCAAGTTTAATCTCAGCGCTTATTTAATTAGTGATGGGCCAGCAGGCTTTCTATTAAGTTGGGTAGCTGGGTTTGTTGATACTTCTGCATTTATTATTTTGTTTGGACTATTTACAGCCCATGTAACTGGCAACATTGCCTTAGCAGGTTCCTCATTTGTGAGTGCTGACACTGAGACAACCATTACTCGTTTATTAATGTTGCCCACATTTGTGCTAACTGTGGCGTTGACTTCTCTGCTAGCTCGTTTTTCTCGTCGTCAGCAATGGTGCGTGTTTGGAGTGTTACTCACTGCGGAAGCGATCGCTTTGGCAGTTTTCCTAGCAATGGGTATGACGCTTTCGCCAGATCTTCTATTTGATGTACAGGAAGATTTGATACTACCGATTGGTATCTCTGGTGTAATCGCAATGGCGATCCAAAATGCCTTGATGAAGGAAGCAAAGGGAGTATTCAAAAGCTACATTCCGACTACAGTAATGACTGGAAATACTACTCAACTGACCATTGATGTTGTGCAGTTTTTTCTGGCTAAGTTTGCAACTGTCCAAACTGAAGCAACTCAAATGGAAGCAAGTGAGTCTTTAGAACGGATTGGTCGATTTGTACCGACGATCGCAGGTTTTGCTTTTGGTGGATTGCTGGCTGCTTGCTTTGTCTTAGTTTCTGAGTCTTGGTGGAGTTTGTCTCTACCTTTGATCATTATTTCGATTTTAGCGATCGCCGCCTATGTCGAACATGGTCGTAAACCAATCACTTAATTATTTCAGGAAAAGTAATGAAACAACGTTTATTCTCATTTTTTATCAGCGCTATAATTTTTGTCGGATTACTCACTGGCAATGCTACTCAAGTTCTATCAAGCTCTTTGCCTGCGGCAACTTTGGTAGCGGCGGCAGACATGGATGTTGCGGAACCTGTTGTTGTACCTGAAGTAACTGCACCTGAAATTGTCGCACCTGAAGCTGCTGCACCTGTAACAGAATCCGCGCCACCTGAAACTGCTGTGCCTGTTGCAGAAGTTGCTGCACCAAAACCTACTGATGAAGCAACTAATTTGCTGACTAAATTGGAAACGGAAATAATTCCTCAAATTGAGAGTGTTTTAACTCCAGAACAGCAAGCAGAATTTGCGACTAAGGTTGCCGCAGGAACTAGTTTTCGCAAGGCTTTTAAAGCTGTAACTCTGACTCCAGCTCAAAAGACTAAGTTGAGCGCAGTATTTAAAGCTATTCCTAAAAAGGATATTTTTGCAACGCTCACTCCTGCTCAGAAGAAACAATTATTCTTAAAAAATAAGCAGCTATTTATTCCTACGCCCGAAGAAATCGGTGAGAAAATTAACGCGGGTATGAAGATGGCAAAGGACAAGTCTGCTTTCGCACCATCTAGCGAGTCAATTGTCGAAAAAATCAAAGCCAAGATGAAAGCTGCGGAGGTAAAGGAGTAATCATGGATGGAATTCTCTCAGGTCGGCTCAACGATTGGCTGTTATTAGTAGCGGCGTTAGTTGCTTCAATGATCATATTCGCTTCTTTACAGAAAGTTGCAAAATCGCTTTTAGTCCCATTTTTGATTGTGGCGATCGCACTTATTTTGGCGAAGGTTGCTTTTGGAGTTACTCCAGAACATCTCTGGTACGAGTCTGTTCATGTAATTCGGAGATTGGGTGCAAGATTTATGTGAGTCCAAAAAGCGGCGCAAAGCGCCGCTTTTTTTTATGAGTTCTAAGATATGATTTTTAGATGTCACTGCTAATCATCGAGGGGTTATGCATGTAATTAAGTCGTTCCAAAGATGGATTTGGCATATTTTTTAAATAGTTGCTGTTGGTTTGCTATGATTCATCCGTATAGACTAGGCGTAAGCCCAACATAGCCATGACAAACTCTGCCAATATATTAGCTGCTAATCTTACAGATGCCTATGAGATCTGTGATGTGGAGCCTCTTCAGGGCAAGGGTTTAGAGCGCTTTTATTTGCCTTTGCTTGAGGCGAGAAATAGTGAGGCTATTACACAAGTTGGGCAAATTTTGCAGCAGCAGAAACCAGAGTCATTTTCTACGATTTTGTTTACAGGGCATCGTGGTTGTGGCAAAAGTACGGAATTGCGGCGCATTCAGGAAAAGTGTAAGGATCAATATTTGACTGTCTTTTTGAATGTGGAAGACGAAACTGATATTAATGATTTGGATTATATTGATATCTATTTAATGGTAATTGGGCAAGTAGAGCAGGCTTTACGAGGGCTAAAAATCTCTTTTGATAAGCAATTA
>JANNDZ010000573.1:0-2023 GCA_031378395.1 Pseudanabaena sp. OTE_75_metabat_487_sub | reverse complement strand
TCTTGTATGGACGAGGAGCGATAGCTGAAGCCCAAATCTTGAGGATAAATTAGATGAGTTTTACCAGTTAAGGTTACAGTTTGCACTGAAACTACACAATCAGCAGCACAGCCGCCCTGTGCTCCCGCATTCATCACTACTAATCCGCCAACGGTTCCAGGTATGCCCACTGCCCACTCAAAGCCAGACCAACCATGACTAGCGATTTGCATTGCTAAACGGGCTACTGGTTCGCCTGCGGCGGCTGTAACTTGACCAGAATGCTCATAAAACTCAATACCTCGTAAATGTCGCGTGCAAACCACTAAACCTGCTAAGCCTTGATCGCTAATCAAGAGATTACTACCTGCACCAATAATTGTGATTGGTATATGGTGATCGTTTGCCCACGCAAGACCTTCGGCTAACTCTGCGGATGAGCGAGGCGAAATGAAGTACTCCGCTGCACCACCAACTCGCATCGAAGTTAGTCCTGCAAGAGATACATTTGAGCGAATTGGGTTTTGGGTTTGAAGATCGAGTGACATTGGCTTAAATCAAAGCTAATTAAGTGACCAAACTGCTTTGCGCGTTCTCTTTCGTGTGTTCTCTAATTTAGCAATTAAGCAATTAGATTTGATATGGCAAAGCCGAATCAAATCTAATTGCTTAATTCTTGGATGGTTGGCGCGATCGCCTGATTGAGATTGCCCGCACCAAGAAATACGGCGAGATCTCCAGACTGCAAATTTTTGACTAAGAATGATTGGACATCTTTGAGAGTTGGCAAATAATGCACTTGATCATGAAATGAAGCGATCGCATCAGCAACTTGTGCGCCTGTAATCTTGCCATCATTGGGCTCACTGGCCGCATAGATATCGGTGACAATCACCATATCTGCATCGGTAAAGGAATGACTAAATTCTGCTAAGAATCTATGGGTGCGGCTGTAACGATGAGGCTGAAAAATTGCAACTACTCGACTAGTAGTATTTTGTTGTCTTGCGGAAGCAAGGGTGGCAATAATTTCGCTAGGGTGATGAGCATAGTCATCAACAAAAGTAATCCCATTTTGTACGCCTTTAATCTCAAAGCGGCGACTAGCACCAACAAAATCGGGTAAAGCATCAGCGATCGCTTGCCACTCTACGCCAACATAACGTGCTATTGCGATCGCAGCAAGAACATTACTGAGATTGTGCTTGCCCAACAGTCCCACTGAAATTCGACCTAAAGCTTTGCCTCGTTCGATCACTAAGGCTTGAGTATCTGATGGGGTGTAATTTACTTCCGACACCCTATAGTCTGCGGTGGGGTCACTCAGACTATAGGTGATGTCTGAATGAATAAACTCCTTGACCGTAGGGCAATCAATACATCCAACTACAATTTCACAACGTTTTGCAAAAGTCTGAAATATTTCAACTACCTGTTCAAGACTGTGATAGTGATCAGGGTGATCTAGCTCAATATTGGTAATAATGCCAATATGCGATAAGAATTTCACTAAAGTACCATCGGACTCATCGGCTTCAGCAACTAGATATTTGCCTTGCCCCAAACGCGCATTCCCTTGCCAAGCGCTGACTTCACCACCGATGATAATACTGGGGTCAAGTCCCGCTTTGAGCAACAAAAATCCAACTAAGCTACTAGTTGTTGTTTTGCCGTGTGTACCTGCAACAGAGATCGCCTGAAATTGTTCGATCAACGCTGCTAATAAGTCAGAACGATGTAAAATTGGTAAGCCTTTTGCCAGAGCTACCTGAAACTCAGGGTTTTGTTGATTTATAGCTGTAGAACAGACGACTTGAGGTGCATTTGCTAGATCGATGTTGTCTGCATGATGCCCTTGAAAGATTTTTACACCCAGAGCCTGTAGTTTTTGAGTGATGCGATTGCTACTAAGATCCGAGCCAGATACCGTAAATCCTTGCTTCGCTAAAATATAGGCGATCGCTGACATCCCGATTCCGCCGATACCCACAAAATGAAACGGTCTACCGCTGAAATCAACTGGATTCAGCATTTATACTTTTTA
>JANNDZ010000565.1:0-1532 GCA_031378395.1 Pseudanabaena sp. OTE_75_metabat_487_sub | reverse complement strand
CTGGCTTCCCCTGATATTTTGACATTACCAAATTGAGAAACATTGGGATAGGCGATCGCAAATTTCTGACCATTGGCAATTAAGCTAACTTCTCCGCTCCGCACTCCACCTAGTTCCACTGCACCGCCCAATACAAATAGAGAACCTTTATTTTCAAGATTAACGGCTCCGCCAATCAAGGCAATTGTGCTGTTGGGCGCTAAGATCAAGCCCGCAGGCTTACGGATTACTTGGGTAATTCCTAAAGGTAAGAGTAAAGGAGTGAGCGGCTCTGACTGCGATCGCACTGTAATTACGCCTGCATTTACACCCGAATTTGTCCCAAATCCTAACCCCAAAGGAATGCTAGAAGTCAATAATGTTTAAGATTCAGGACTATTGGTACTAAAGGTCGTGCCATCGGCAAAACGAAGCTGATCGCCAGTGCTGACATATAGTGATCCTGCGATCGCGAGGCTAGAATTTTCACCGAAGATAACTCCATTAGGATTCAATAAAAATAAATTTGCATTACCTAATACTCCCAGTCTTCCCAAAATATTTGATGGATTAGCTCCTGTCACCCTTGCAAAAACATTGCTAACACTGGCAGGATTACTAAAATAAAGCCCGCGATCGCTAGCAACATTTAAATCTAAAAAACTATGAAATAGATTTGCTCCCCTCAAAGTTCCCGCTTGCACTAGATCACTGGGCAGCCCTTGAATTATCAAGTTTGGAATAATTTGTGTGCCTGTCGTCTGATCAGGAAGAGTCTGTGCCAAGACATGATCAGCAATCAGCAAGCTTGCAAAGCTCAGTACAGATAAAGTTTTGAGGCAATCTTGAAAAGAGATAAACATATTTAAGGTTCTGCTACAGAGGATCTAAGTAATTTTTCAGAGACTATTTAAGAATTACTTTCTATCTACTTCCTTCCCAGTGAAATATTAGACGTTGCGGCGCGAAGCGGCGCAACGATAGTTCTTGGTTTTTAATGTCTATTTCTATAGTGGGAAGGGAGTAGCAGTAAAAAATGAATGATGAAATTATAGTGATTTATTGCTTATGTGACGACATTCTCTCCTGATAGGTCAGCACTGACTACAGAGTTAGTCCTATCAAACCAATGTTTTTTGCTATGCCTTTGCTAAATAACTACTGTAACTATTTTATCGACCTAAATTTAGCGTTCATGATCGCCCTTGACAGGCGATAATTGACAAAGATTTTTTGATTTGGATGTATAGGATTTATGAAGGTTGGCGATCGCGTTCGGGTTAAGCAACATTAAATGTTTTCCATCATCCCGAACATAAGGGTAAGTCATTTGACATCAATGGAATGGAGGGAGAAATTATCCGTTTGCATACGGAATGGAATGGTCGTCCGATCAGCCCAAATTATCCCTATGAAGTTAAATTAGCGCCTAAGTTTACTACTCATTTAGGCGATCATGAAGTTGAGCTAGCTGAATAAAAAAGAAGGTGTTGCTTAAGCAACACCTTCTTTTTTATTCAGGATCTTGAAGTGTATCTGTTGTCATTCAAAAC
>JANNDZ010000534.1:0-4998 GCA_031378395.1 Pseudanabaena sp. OTE_75_metabat_487_sub | reverse complement strand
CCCCCCCCCCACAAAAAACTGGTTCCTTATTAAATCGCCCTTGGCACAGGTTTGTTTTATGCTTGGACTTTTACACCACGCCAAAATGCAATATGACCTTTGATCTGTTTTGCCGCATCCTTTGGCTCAGGATAGTACCAAGCTGCATCCTTGTTCGTTTCGCCATTAACCTCAACACTGTAATAACTCGCCACTCCTTTCCAGCCACAAGTTGTATGGGTATTGCTAGGTTTGAAATATTCCATATTCAGCGCATCAGCAGGAAAGTACTGATTGCCATCCACGACTTCACAGAGATCGCTTTCCGCAAGCACAACATCATTCCAAATAGCTTTTGTCATAAATTTTAGAGTTTTACAGTTATTTTATTTGTTATTGTAATGTTTGATAGACTCAGCTAGTCAACTTTAGCGCTACTATAATTCTCTAGGCATAAAACACTAGATATCCAAGAAATTGTTTAGTTTTGATGTAATAAGGCTTGAGACATGCTTTTAATCACAGTTGGGACAGAACAATACCAGTTTAACGCTCTAATGCATTGGATAGAGTTGTTAATCAAGTACCAACTAATTAATGAAGTTGTATTAGTCCAATACGGTTTTTCAACACATTTGCCTGATGGCTCTACCGCTTATCGAAATTTATCTGAGCAAGAATTTTTGAATTTTGTTGATCGAGCCAGTTTAATTATTAGTCATTGTGATGAAAATACGGCTCTACTATTAGAAGATAAAGATACGCCATATGTTCTTGTGCCCCGATTACATAGATTTCGAGAATATATTGATAATCGTCAAATGGAAGTTGCCGATGAATTTGAGCACAAAGGGGTTGCGATCGCTAGATCCCCAGGAGATTTAGTCAAATTTATCAAGTTACAACAGACAGCTACGGTAATCCCTAAAGTTGATGAGACTCAATTATGTGAATACTTAAAAGATCGATATCCATCGCAGAAATTAATGCTTGTCTGTGCTGCTGGTGGTTATTTTCGTTATATGCAAAGCCTCAAAAGTTTTTGGGAGAACTATAGCGATCGCTCATGGATATCTGTACGGACGAATACCACTGAAAGTGAGATTGAGAATGTTATTCGGTATTGGGGATATGCTCCTGTAAAAGACAACTTCGCAAATTTCATCCGTAATGTAGTTCTAGCTTTTAAGGTTATGCCTCGTCAGAAACCAGAGCTAGTTGTTTGTACTGGCTCTGGTTTTTCCCTGCCTTATCTACTTATTGCTAGGTGGTTGTGTGGTAGTAAAATTGTTTTTATAGAGGCAAAGACGCGCTTTCAAGATATAGGGTTACCAGCATGGATATTAATGAAATTAAATGTGCTGGATCTAATTGTTGTAAGGAGTAGATCGATCGCAAATCGATACCCTAAGTCAGTGTACATTCCTGTCAGTGATGGAAGTAACCAAGAAATAACTCAAAACCGAGATTATAAACAAGCCTCAATCGTCACTTTTGATGAAGTTGCATTTATCTTTAGTCCTGAAAGATTGGTGTTTTCTACGGCTAGAGAATTTTTGATCGATTTCCAAACTATTTGCAATGCTGATGAATCCTATAAGAAGATTGTGATCGATATGAGTCACACTACGGTTATGGATAGTGCAGGTTTAGGAGTTTTGACCAACTGTCTCAGGATGGCTACAGCGAATAAAACTAAATTAGCTTTGTGGAGTGTGAGTGACGCTGTTGGTGATTTGATTGGACTATCTTCACTTAGTAATTTATTCATAACTGAACCAACCAGTAATACTTTCCGATTTTCCAATTCAATCCAAAGGACTAAAGTTAAAAATATTACGATGTCTGGGTTGTTGCTATTTCGGACACAGCAATTACTCAAGAAAATCCCTGTGCTCAGGATCTTTTATCCAATCCTTAAATTTTTCTTCCCTTTTATTGACATCGATCCCAGCGTACCTGTCCATCCTTCAGTTCGCAATCTTATTAAAAGGCTAATAGATATAGTTGGCTCGCTAATTGGCTTAAGTTTCACTGCTGTTATATTTGTGCCGATCGCGATCGTGATCGTGATTGAGAGCAAAGGTAATGTTTTATTTGGACAAATTCGTTGTGGTCTATTGAGCAAGCCATTCCGAATCTGGAAATTTCGATCGATGGTAAAAAATGCCGAACAGCTTAAAGTAAAAGTCGAGAATCAGGTTGAGGCAAGTTCAAATGTGCCTATTGCAGATGGGGATGATACGACTATGAGTGGCAAATTTTTTAAGAATGCCGATGATCCACGGGTAACCAAAATGGGTAAGTTCTTAAGGAAAACCAGTCTTGATGAATTCCCTCAATTTTGGAATGTTTTGGTCGGAGATATGAGTTTGGTCGGAACTCGTCCGCCTACCTTTGATGAGATCAACTCCTATGAATTGGAAGTTGAGTATCATGATGAGCGCTATACAGAATGGAATCGTCTAGATGTGAGACCAGGAATTACTGGCGTATGGCAAGTGAATGGGCGCTCCAATGTAAGAACTTTTGGTGAGGTAGTAAATTACGATATTGAATATCGTAAAAATTGGAGTATTTGGTATGATCTCAAGTTAATTGTTCAGACTTTTTTAGTTCTATTTGATAGAAAGAATAAGGCAGTGTAACGTATCAGTGATTTTCATTAAAAGAACCAAAAAAATAAAAGTGTTGTGAAGCAACATTTTTATTTTTTTTTGGTTCGGGTTTGTTCGCAAAACATTGTATCGTTGTAAGCAATACACAGAGTCATATAGAAGAGATTATGGAACAGAATTGGTCGCAACTGCTAAAGCAGCTTATGGATAGACAAACCCTAATGAGCGAGCAGGCTACAGCGCTGATGCAGGGTTGGTTAGAAGGAGCGATCGCACCTGAGTTATCGGGGGCAATATTGACGGCTCTGCAATTTAAAGGGATCGAAGCTTCTGAATTAGCTGCCATGGCAAATGTCTTGCAATCTCAAAGCGAAGGGCAAAAGCTTAAAGAGCAATTTGGTCATATTGTCGATCGCTCCAAACCTTTGATTGACACTTGTGGCACTGGTGGCGATGGGGCTTCGACTTTTAATATTTCTACTTCTGTGGCTTTTGTAGTAGCAGCGGCGGGAATTCCTGTGGCGAAACATGGCAATCGGGCGGTTTCTAGTCGCTCTGGCTCGGCGGATGTTTTAGAGGCGATCGGTATTCACCTTAGTACATCCACAGAAAAGATTTACGAAGCTTTGCCTGCAGTGGGAATCACCTTTCTATTTGCACCTAGTTGGCATCCAGCAATGAAAGCTGTCGGGGCAATCCGTCGCAGCTTAGGTGTGCGCACCGTATTTAACTTGATTGGACCTCTGGTCAACCCGCTCCACCCTACGGCTCAAGTTTTAGGAGTTTATAACAAGTCATTAACGCATACTGTCGCTGAAGCTCTACGGTTGCTTGATCGCCAACAAGCCGTGGTTTTACATAGCCGCGAAGGTATGGATGAAGCAGGCTTGGGCGATCTTACTGACATTTCATTTTTGCGCGACGGTATCGTAACCGAAGAGGCGATCGCACCTCAAGAGTTAGGCTTAACTTCTGCACCACTTGAAAGTCTAAAGGGCGGTAATGTTCAAGAGAACGCAGATATTTTACGTGCAGTTTTGCAAGGTAAAGGCTCTCAAGCTCAAGCTGATTGTGTCGCTCTCAATAGTGGCTTAGCCTTACGAATTGGCGGTGCGGTAAGTACTTGGGCGGAAGGTGTGAGCCTTGCCTCAGACATCCTTAAAAGTGGTGCAGCATGGTCAAAAGCAGAAGCATTGGTGAAATTCTTACAATAACAAGTAATAAGTGACGATGCTTTGCATCGTCACTTACGGTCTTAAATTTATGGAAATAGACTATATTGCTCTATTTGTTTCAGATGTAGCGCGATCGCTAATTTTTTATCGTGATGTTTTGGGCTTTAGATTTGAGAAACCTGCCAAACCTGATGGTGCAGAAGGATATAGCGGCAAACTAAAAATTGGGATTTATGATCGCAGTTGGTTACCAAAATTATTTGGCGATCGCGGTGAGCAAATTATTAGTGGCAATCCATTTTTGCTATCAATGACCGTTGATGATCTCGATCAGGTTTATCAGCAAATATGCGATCAGCAGACAAATATTTTAGTAGATATCATTTCACCGCCAACTTTGATGCCTTGGGGACAAAAGATTTTGTTTTTAAACGATCCTGATGGAAATATGCTCGAAATTGTCCAATCACATCTTAATTAGTGTTTTGAGGCAAAGCCGCACCACATTAATTATTTGCTGGATGAGATGCGGCGCGAAGCGCCGCATCTCATCTTTTGGGTCGTATTTCATGTACGATTCTATATTGCATCTATTTTTCTGACTGAGACACTTGTGCCAAAACCGCTACAGCTAATGTGGGCATTGTCTGGACTGCTGCTGACAATTGCTAGTACGTTCATTCGACCCTCCATGCTCTTACCCTCCCTTGCAGGTCAGGGAAATAATGTTGCGATCGAATCGATCAGTGTCACTATGCAAATTGGCGCTGTTCTTCTCACAGGTTGTCTCGGTGGACGTTACGCAGCGCTCTTATCGCAAATCACTTATATTGCTTTGGGCTTAAGCGGATTTGGCGTATTTTATCAAGGTGGTGGCTTGAGCTACCTTAAATCTCCCGCTTTTGGATATTTGCTTGGATTTGTTTTTGGCGGCTGGCTTTGTGGATTTCTAGCTTTTTTGAGACCACCAAGTTTAGCGCAGATGGCAATCAGTTGTTTTGGGGGATTAATCGCCATTCATGCGATCGGCATAATCTATTTAATTGCAATTCAAATGCCAAACTTTACCGCGATTCAAACTTCATTTTGGCAATATTCTGTCCAAGTTTTATCAGGTCAGTTTTTAGTTGTGTGCGCCACTATTGTAATAGCTACAATTTCTCGAAAGCTACTGTTCTACTAAGTTAAATTTATTTGTGGCGCGGCGAAGCCGCGCCACAAAAAAT
>JANNDZ010000474.1:0-3241 GCA_031378395.1 Pseudanabaena sp. OTE_75_metabat_487_sub | reverse complement strand
GGTCAGTTTTCTGGTGGATTTAGTTTCTTGTTGCGAGGTGCGAATAGGCACGTTTCGGGAATAAGAGACTCATTTTCCAATCTTTAGAATTATTAGTTTACAAACCATGACAAGATTATTTTCAGAGCATTTCCCTGCGTCTTCTGCCCCCACTCCTGAACCGCTAAAACTTAGCTGGGTATCAATAGTTTTCTTCACAATCGTGCATGGGTTAGCTCTATTAGCACCTTGGTTTTTCTCATGGTCAGCATTGGGAATTATGATCTTGCTGCATTGGTTCCTAGGAAGTATTGGTATCTGTTTGGGATATCACCGATTATTGAGTCATCGCAGCTTTCAAGTTCCTAAATGGCTCGAATATGCGATCGCTTTAGTCGGCGCAACAGCTTTACAAGGTGGCCCAATCTTTTGGATTGCAGGTCATCGCTTACACCATGCTCATACTGAAGATGAAGAGAAAGATCCCTACTCAGCTCGCAAAGGATTTTGGTGGAGCCATATGCTGTGGATGATCTATCCTAAAGAAGAATTTTTCAATCCTAATTTGTACCGCAAATATGCGCCTGAACTAGCCCGCGATCCATTTTATCTATGGCTAGATAAGTACTATCTACTATTACAAATTCCTTTAGGAGTTGTCTTATATCTCCTCGGTGGCTGGTCATATGTGATCTGGGGAATGTGCCTGCGATCGGTATTACTGTGGCATAGCACTTGGTTTATCAACTCAGTTACGCATATGTGGGGATATCGCACCTTTGAAACTAATGATAATTCACGAAATCTCTGGTGGGCGGCGATCGTCACCTATGGCGAAGGCTGGCATAACAATCACCATGCTTATCCCCATGTGGCAAAGGCTGGATGGCGCTGGTGGGAAGTTGATGTTACTTGGTGGGCAATCCAAGTACTACGGAGCTTAGGATTAGCAACCAAGGTAATCATGCCTCCTGCGATCAAAAATTAAAAAAGATTGATACGCTTTGCGTATCAATCTTTTTGATAGAGCTAAGAAACTGACAAATTGAATTTACTAAATTATCCAATTTATAAAATGGCTGAACACTATTTAAATCATCCCAATTTTGGTCTAATATCCTGCTTATGTAGGGTCGATGAGTTCCATGGTTTGTTTACTACGATCTTCTCTCAAAGATTATTTTTATTGACTACTATTAGTCCTAATGGTATTTCGTTTGAATCAGTTCCGAGAGCAGATGCTAAGCTCATGGTCGAAAATCAAATGCGATCGCTACGACATATTGGTTCTCATACCGATCAAAAAGATTTACGACATATATACAAACGAACTTTTCCCCAATAACCTCGCTATTTATGTCAAAAATGCAGCAGAATTCAGTCTTTAATCATAAAGAAGCTGCTAAATAGGCTTTATTTGCTGTGTGACAGTGAAAAGCTTATCTAAACTTTAAGTAGAACTTGTTCGATCACTGCATTTCTAGCCCATTTGTCAGCTTCGAGAATATCTTCAAGCTCAGGCTTAGAAACGCAATTATGCCGATCGCATACATATTTAATCAAATCGGCAATTTGGACATAACGAATTCTCTCTTGCAAAAATAGTTCTACTACTTGTTCATTGGCGGCATTCAACACCGCAGGCATAGTTCCACCAGCACGACCTGCGGCGTAGGCTAGCTCCATGCAAGGATATTTTTGATGATCGGGGGCGCGGAAGGTGAGAGTACCGCATTTGACGAGATCGAGGCGTTCCCATTGAGTCGGAATGCGATCGGGATAAGAGAGAGAATAAAGCAAAGGCAAACGCATATCGGGAATACCGAGTTGCGCTAATACCGAAGTATCTTCCAATTCGATCAGCGAATGAATAATACTTTGAGGATGAATCACAATCTCGATCTGGTCATAATCAACACCAAAGAGATAATGGGCTTCGATTACTTCCAATCCCTTATTCATCAGAGTTGCCGAGTCAATCGTGATTTTCTTACCCATCGCCCAGTTCGGATGCTTCAAGGCATCAGCAACAGTTACCGAGGCAAGTTCCTCTGTGGGGCGATCGCGAAATGCACCGCCTGAAGCTGTGAGAATAATCCGTCGCAGTCCACCCTCTGGCACTCCTTGCAAACATTGGAAAATTGCTGAATGTTCAGAATCCGCAGGCAATAACTTCACGCCATGTTTTTTCATCAATGGCACAACAACTTCACCACCTGCGATTAAAGTCTCCTTATTTGCCAACGCAATATTTTTACCCGCTTTAATCGCTGCGATCGTTGGCAATAGTCCCGCACAGCCGACAATTCCCGTTACCACTGCCTCTGAGTCACCATAGGCTGCCACAGTTTCTATGCCTTCGGCTCCTGCTAGTAGGATTGGCTTTACCGCAAGATCAGCGATCGCCTCTTTTAGTTCTGAAATTTTACTTTCGCTAGCGATCGCTACAATTTCGGGCTGAAACTGGCGGATTTGTTTTGCAAGCAGTTCGATGTTTCCCCCTGCTGTCATCCCCACCACCTGAAATTTTTCAGGATACTCAGCAACGATATCTAGTGTTTGTGTGCCAATCGAACCAGTGGAGCCAAGCAGGGTAATGCGTTTCATAGGTAAGGATTTTATTAATATTTATTATTTAATTATTCGTTAGTGTTGCGGGTGCTATGCGCTCGCAACACTAACGAATAATTAAGTCTTGCATAGTTTTTTAAGCGATTGCTTCAGATATTTGAAAATATAGCTCCCATCACTCTTGAGTACGACGTAAACCCCAGATAAAGTTAAACGACGCTAGGTTCTGCCCCACTTTCCTGGATTTTGATTGGCAAAATCTATATAAAGTTCAAGATAAAAACTGGATTACAGCCTCAAATATTAATTTGTTTTAAGTTATCTCACAATCTAAGCATCGAATGTAAACCACTACGATAAACTTGGGTTTAAACATCCCGTGCCTATTTTTTCTTTTGAGATAGGTACATATATTGATTGGAGCAATAGCAATATGTCGCATGCAGTCAAAATTTATGACACCTGTATCGGCTGCACCCAATGCGTGCGAGCCTGTCCTTGTGATGTTTTGGAAATGGTTCCTTGGGATGGATGTAAAGCGGCTCAAATCGCTTCTTCTCCCCGTACCGAGGACTGCATTGGTTGCAAACGTTGCGAAACTGCTTGCCCCACTGACTTCCTAAGCGTCCGTGTCTATCTTGGTGCTGAAACCAGCCGCAGCATGGGTCTAACTTATTAATTACGAATTATT
>JANNDZ010000421.1:0-1738 GCA_031378395.1 Pseudanabaena sp. OTE_75_metabat_487_sub | reverse complement strand
TGCTGTTGCTGCGGCTGTGGGTTTAGTGGTTGCCGCAGTTTCTTTTGGTGCTGGTGGTTGCTGGCAAGCTGACATAACCGCAACACAACTAACGGCGATCGCTGCGAGTAGGCTTTGCTTTAAAGAATAATTGAGTGATTTTTTCACGATTAATTTGGAGAGGTAAATGTCGGTAAGTAACGGGTGGAAATTAGTCTTGAGTCACTTGTCTAATCAAGATACTCTACGCATCATTTCTTAGCAAATCTTTTGGGACAAAACTGACTGCGATCGTGATCAACTTGTAGTTTACATATTAAGTAGCTCGACAAAATTAAATATAGAACTCCAAGATCTGTACCACCTGCTACGCAGGCGGTACAGATCTTGGCTTTGGGTTTTGAATTATGTCGAGATACTTACTACAGACTGCAAGCCGCTATATACTGTTCCTTAGCATAGTAATTTTTTAAATATTGTTTCAACCGATGGTAACTACAAAATCTCAATCCAATGTTCTGCGATATGACATTGTCGGGTCACGGCGCTTTAGTAACTATTGCTTTGCGGTTATTGTTGCCATAGGTGCGTCGGGCTTTTTGCTAGCAGGAATATCGAGTTTCTTAAAGATTAATTTGCTACCGTTTCCTGATCCTCTACAGTTGGAATTTGTGCCTCAAGGTTTGGCGCTTTCCTTTTATGGAGTCGCTGGCACATTGCTAGAGTTATACCTGCTATATGTGATGGCGATCGATTATGGTAGCGGCTACAACGAGTTCGATCGCAACAGTGGCAAGGTGACACTTTTTCGGAAAGGACGCAGCAAGAGCAAAAATATTGAATTTTCTTACAAGATTTCTGATGTGCAGGTGGTTCGTGTCGAAATTCGCAACGGGCTAAACCCTAAGAGAGCCTTATATCTGCGAGTTAAGGGCAAAGGCGATCTACCTCTATCTGAAGTTGGCCAACCGATCGGTTTGACCGCCCTTGAAGATCGCGCCGCAGAAATTGCCAAGTTTTTGGCAGTGCCCTTAGAAGGGCTATAACTATATAAAAGGCGGCGCTTTGCGCCGCCTTTTATATAGTTTTTAAATTTATCGAGGGTTAAACATGTTGCGTTGGATTCTTAGTTGTTTTTTAGCAGTGAGTGTTTTACTCACAAGTTGCACAAATGGCGGTAGTGTCTCAGCAAGCGCTTCGCCGACCGCGACTGCCTCAGCAAGTGCTTCACTGACTGCCTCACCAAGTGCTTCACCGACTGCAAGCAGCAAGCCTACAGTGATCGCTACGATCCCAGCATCGCCTAAGCCTAGTGTCAGCCCTGAAAACTCACTAGATGCGGCGCTTGCTAAATTTGTGCAGCTTAAAGGCTCAGCAACGGTGGAATTAAAACTAAAATCTGGAACCGTTAAGATCGAGCTTGATGGTGCTAATGCACCCCTTACCGCAGGGAATTTTGCTGATTTAGTCAAGCGTGGACTATATAACGGATTAACTTTTCATCGTGTGGTTAAGGAGCCAACCCCCTTTGTCGCTCATGGTGGCGATCCCCTTGGCAATGGTACTGGTAATTTCACAGATCCTGTAACTTCACAGCCTCGTTATATTCCTCTGGAAATTTTGCCTGATGGGGAAAAACAGCCTGTCTATGGCGAAATTTTACCACCCACCCAAAAGCCAAGATTGCGTCACAACAAGGGCGCGATCGCAATGGCGCGATCGCAGTCTCCTAATTCTGCGTCTTGCCAGTTTTATCTTG
>JANNDZ010000401.1:0-3854 GCA_031378395.1 Pseudanabaena sp. OTE_75_metabat_487_sub | reverse complement strand
ATGAGGTGAGACGTAATCTGGTACTTGAGTCAATGCGTTTTGAGAGGCGATCGCAACCATTAGCAACTTTAGATGAGTTGCATGAGTTTGTTGAGTTTTTGCCAGTTACGCCACAGGTTTTGATTGCGGCTTCGGATATTTGGGCAAAGTCGCGTTTACAGGGGCAAGCGATGTCAAACGGAATAAGTATTGATGTTGATACGATTATTTGCGCTCATTGGGAGTTGTTGAAGGAAGAGTTTCCTAGTCGTTATGTGGTGGTAGCTACGACTAATGTTCGGCATTTGTCTCGATTTACAGAAGCATTTGAGTGGGAGTCTATTCAGTTGTAAGTACGTTTTTAGTTAGTACATTAATTTAACTAATCAAGTGTGTGGATTATTTCCCTTTAAATTCTTTCTTCAGTGCTTCGTGTATCGAGGACTTTATTATTGTCTTTGCTTCTGCTTTTGCGACTTCTAACACACTATCATAATCATTGCTTTCTCCACATTGAGAACATTTAAAAAGATCTCCAGAGTTGAGTCTAGAACCTTTGAGCTTTTCAACAGGAGAATTACAGAATAGACATTTAAGATTCACTAATATTTCTGGAATATTCATAGCTTTATTATTTTAAAAAATCGGCAAAAATTTTGACAATAGAGATTAATGCAACAACTCCACTAAATGCACTTAGTGGAATAAATAGACCTTTGTGATCATCAAAAAAATCTGAGGTTTTTTTCCAAAATGAGCGATTCGCCAATAATTCTTTTTTACTACGTCGTGATGTAATAATACCTTTCCCTGTAGGCGTTAGTGAATAAGTAGACTCAAAGTATTGAGTTCTCAACCATTCATCTGCCAAACATTCATTCAAAAGGCTACGCAGTTCATCTAAACTAATATCTTTTCTATTCTTGTTTTTGATTCTTTCATTTATTTGGTTAATACTGAGTGTAACCAAATCTTTGTTTATTCCATGAGTGTACATTTCCTTAACAAAAACTTCCAATATATAGTCTTTAGATATTTTCTTTTGTATCCACATGTTATTAATTTTTTTAAAGTCTAAATATAGTTTGCTTAGAGTCTATATTTTTAAGAACTAGTTCTTTCGATTTATTGTTATTTAGCATCAAGCAATATTATCATATAGGTTTATCTTCAATCCTAACAAATGCATTGCTTTCATTGTCGTAAGGAATAGAAACTGTAACTTTTATGCCACTTTCAGATATAGCCTCTATAATCATACTTTTCGGTGGACAACTCCAGTCATCAGTAGTTAGTTCTTGTATTAGCTCTTTGCCACTATTGAAATCAAATTCTGCCATTGAGCCATTAACAAGAGGAAGGTAAAGCTTTAGATTATTCATAGCTTCAAAAAATAGTTACCTATGAAAATGTATTGTAAGATGCTTAGAGTTAGTTTTCAAGAAATCTATGTCTAAAGTATTATTAGATTTTGTAAATATAGAAGATTATATATAAAACGTTAATATTAGATTACATATTTTTATGAAAATTTATAATCTAATCAATTGAGAAATATGTTAATCGTTATATTTTTCATTCAATCAATATACCGTCTCTATTACCATCATCAACTAAGCAGCTAAGCTTTTGACATCTGTTTAGGCGATCATTTCAATCATTTTTCTCTAAAATGTAATGGTTACAGCCAACTTCAAAAATGAGGTAACACCAATGAGTACCACAACTACAGTTAAAAAAAAGATTACTAGATAAAATTCGCAAACTGCCCCCAGAGAAAGTTATAGAAGTAAAAGACTTTATTGACTTTCTTTATCAACGGCAGACTTACTCTGACCAGAATCTAGCTATTGCCGCTACCAAACTCTCAGAAGCCAGTTTCTCAAAAGTATTGGATAATCCCGAAGACGCAGAATACGACAACCTATAAATTTGGATTTGATATGAAACAATTCAAATAACTAACCTGCATCGAAATAAATTCCGCATTCTGCAATTTTTGAAATAGAAGTGTCGCTGATTGATGATTATCATCTCTTCTATTCGCTAGAGCAAGCCAGAAACCCGTATCAACGATTAGCGTATTTCTCATCAAGTTCATTGCTTAGATAAGTTTTGTGATTTCTAGATAAGTCTGATTCTGCATCCATACAACCAATAAAATCTGACCAGTCATTTACTTTAGTTTCTGGAAGCTTCTGAGGATTTTGGAAATAACGCTTTTTTAGGATATCTACCAGATCAAAAATAATTTGCTGCGCATCAGGAGGCAGATCAGCAATCTCCTTTTGGATATTGTCTAGCTTCAGCATATGCTTTTTTGTTTTTTAAACTTCAAAGACAAAAGACAAGGATAAGTCATTACTTATCGACCTTGCAATTATAGGAATTACGCAAATAAACCGAGAACTTGAGTACTTGGGTTATTTGCATAAGTCCTAAATTATCGATCGCAAATTAATTTACATATGACATATAGGCGATTAAATCATATGATTAGCGTACAATATTCGTGCAACTGTAGCGATCGCAGTACACATGTAAATAACCTTGGAGAATACTATGCCGCGTGGTGGGAAACGTCAGGGAGCAGGTCGTCCTGCTGGTACTGGCAAATACAACGAAACAACAAAGGCTGTGCGGTTACCAATTAGCCTCGCTGATGAAATTTTAGAAGCACTCGCTAGAGATCCGCAACAGGTAGAACCAGCAACCATTGTCTCATCTATTTTTAAAACAGACAACTTTACAAAATGTCGAGTGCCACTCTATCTCAATCCCGTTGCCGCAGGACTTCCTGCCCCAACTGAGGATTATATAGAAGGCAAGATTGACCTCAATCGCCATCTTGTCAAACATCCTGACTCCACCTTTTTAGTTCGAGTAGTCGGAGAATCAATGCAAGATGCGGGGATACATCCTCGTGACTTACTTGTAGTCGATCGCTCCCTTGAAGCGATCAGTGGCAAGGTAGTCATCGCTGTGGTCGATGGAGAGCTAACCGTGAAGCGCCTGCGTAAACATCGGAACAAATTATGGCTAATGCCTGAAAATCCGAATTTTCAGCCCATTGAAATAGGCGAAAATGTGGAGCTACATATTTGGGGAGTAGTCACAAACGTAATTCATGCCCTTTAGTGAAAATACAAGCTATAGAGATGTAGAGCTAGCAAAAACTAGTAAAAATATTGTTTAAGTAGTTTAAACCAATATTTTGCCTATAAATGGGGGATGACATTTAGCTTTGATTATCGTACATTAATCAAAGAGTTTTTGGTCTTGTCTATGAATCGCCTTCCTGACGCTTCTGCACCGATCCTATCCTTATCTGCCTCCAAGGCTCGTTCATTTGGTATATCTGAAAATATTGTTGGCAACAATTCTTCTTCTGAGTTCTTTGCTGTCTGGCAAATGCTTTGTTCGCGCCTAGATGCACTCAAAGGAAATTGGCAGGTTAGCTTTTCTTCACCTACAGCAGTATCGGACTACATCACCATGCGTTGCTTTCTAACCATTGGTGATATTACTCGTGAGGCAACAGGCAGTGATAAAGGCTGTTTAATTCAAGTAGGATCTTCTACGATTGGCGTTCATGCACCTGAGCGAGCCATGCTCAATGCTTTTTGCAATGCTGCCGTCCATTTTGGGGTCATTCTCCCCTTCAAACATCTTCGTACCAAGAAACCTCCAGACGATAAACATGACTTAGAGGCTGTGGTCAGTATTCTTCGTAAGATTCAGCGTAAGCAAAAAATGAAACGCGGTTTCAAGGCTTTAGCTAGTCTTACTAATTTGATGACTCGCCAAACATAAATCCAAAAGCCGAGAGGTGGCGCTTTGCTCCGCATCTCGGCTACATACAGCAATTGCTGATC
>JANNDZ010000400.1:0-2261 GCA_031378395.1 Pseudanabaena sp. OTE_75_metabat_487_sub | reverse complement strand
CGTTGCCTCGGCTCGCAATTTCAATCTGCCACCCCTCACCGATTTTCGTGGCGATATCAAAGGGAAAATTACCTTTGGGCTGAATAAAACTAATGGTATTCGTCTAGGTTTTGATCTGATTGGCAAGAAATTTGAATATGGGAAATTTGCCGTCGATGACATCAAACTAGAAGGAAAATATTTTAATGGTGTATTTGCGATCGCGAATGCAAATTTCCAGTCTGACAAAAGCTACGGACGAGTTACTAACGCCAGTATTAGACTTATTCCATCCTCCAACCCATTGCTAGGTATTCGCGAACAAAGTGGCAAAATCGAACTCAAGGATTTCCCAATCGAGTCTCTACGTCCATTGCCATTTTTTAGCACAATTCCCTTTGATTTGACAGGTAAAGTCAATGGCGATCTATCGATTACTGGGACTACGATTCTTGACACTAAAGTGGTTGGGGATTTGAGCTTGACCGATGGTTCCGTTAATCGTCAAGCTCTAGATTTCATTGCCATAAAGTTTAACTATGACAAGTTAAATATCAATTTTAACGCCAATATGAAAACCGCAGGCAAAGATTCAGTAGTAGCTTCGGGTAATTTTGGTATTTTTGGGATCTTTGACGTTAAGCTCGATGTTAAAGATGAAGGAATTAATTTCATCAACATTTTTAATCAACCTGTGCGCTGGGTAGATGGTAAGGGAAGTATTAATATCAGAGCAAATGGAACCTTTAGAGACCCTAAAATTGCTGGCAAGATGGTGATTGATAATGCCAAGGTCAAGGTTGCAGGCTTACCAGGTGATTTTACGCAGGTCCAAGGCACGGTTGACTTTACTCGCGATCGCTTGATCAGTAATATCACCAGCAACTTTAGCGAAGGTAAACTTGCTCTCACTGGTATTCTTCCAATTAGTAATGGGAATCTTTTAGCAGTTGATAGCCCAGAATATCAACAAGCCCTTGCAATCAACGCGGATAAGCTCAAGCTAAATATTCGGGATATTAGTTCTGATAATTTTAATACGCGGGTGATCGTACGGGGCTCTTTATTAGCACCAGTGCTCACAGGCGAAGTTGCTTTGGGCGATGGTCGATTTGTGATCGGTGATGAAGCGGCTAACACCCAACTGGCGAATGAGACTACAAACTCAGTAGATGTTGCTTTTGACCGCCTTGCAGTTAAATTGCAAAATATGCAGGTAACGCGCTTCCCACTATTCAACTTCTTAGGTGAAGGAACATTGATTGTAAATGGAACCCTATCAAATCCACAGCCAGAAGGTCGTATTAATATATCTCGTGGACAGTTTAATGCAATTTCGACAAGATTCCGTCTTGATCGAGCCTACGAAAACTTTGTAGAATTTAAACCTTCCCAAGGACTTAATCCATCTCTAAATGTCCGCGTTACTGGAGCCGTTGCCGAGATTACCCGTGTACCGATCAGCTCTAACCGCCCCGATGATCTGTTTCGCCCCAATGAAGTGCCTGTTAGCAATTTGGGGGCGCAGAAGACTTTACGAGTCCAAGCTAGTGTAACGGGGACAGCACTTGTCCCAGATATTCGTCTTTCCAGCAGCCCACCGCGTAGTCAAGCAGAAATCGTTGCGCTGATTGGTGGAGGCATTCTCCAACAACAAGGTGGTTCTGACCCTTCTTCAGCGCTGGCAAGTTTTGCTGGTAGTACAGTTCTCACCTTCCTCCAAGATTCGATCGGCGATGCCCTCAATCTAGCGGAATTTAACCTCAGTCCTGTTGTCACAAAAACACAAGGCAGTGGCACTGGTACTTTGGGTTTATCAGCCGAGGCTGCGATCGATGTGAGTAATAGCTTCTCAATAGCTCTGCAACGGATTATTAATGATTCCACCCAACCAACTAATTTCTCTGTTCGCTATCGTGTTGATCCAAATATTTTATTGCGCGGTAACTACGGCACAAATGGCAACACAGGTATCTCGATCGAATATGAGAACCGCTTTTAATCAACTTCAGTTCAGCTAATCGATCAAACTGCGATCGCCTTTCATGTCAAAAAGAATTACTACGGAGTTGTTCTATAGCATTTTTGAAAGGCTCTATTTCGTTAGAACATAATCGACAAGTTAAAACCCAAAAGATAAGTGGAGGCACTTCGTGCCTCCACTTATCTTTTGGGTATTATGTCCTAAGCAAAATTTACATTGTTATAATTCTAAAAGCATTGAGCGACTATGCATACACAGCCTCACGATCAATTCGCTCCTTTAGATATTTATTCATTCC
>JANNDZ010000395.1:0-4884 GCA_031378395.1 Pseudanabaena sp. OTE_75_metabat_487_sub | reverse complement strand
CGCGCAAAATTCAACAAAATCGATTTCAAAAGGAAACAAGAGTAAATTGCAATGCCCAGATGCAACCCAGACATTTACGCCAATGGTGCAAGCTAGATAACCCTTCCCGTGACCTATTAGAATCTGCTATTAAACGTTTAGGTTTATCGGCTCGCGCCACTGATCGCATTCTCAAGGTATCTCGTACAATCGCCGATCTAGCCAATATCGAAAATATTCAAGTAGTTCATGTTGCTGAAGCAGTCCAATACCGCACTCTTGATCGAGTCACCTAGGGACTTACACAAAATAGTCGAAGCCCAAAACATGTCGGCGGGCGTAGACTGCCGAAATGTTTTGGGCTTTACATGGATCGTTTTTTCTTGGAGTTCCCCTAGATCATGCACAACATTTAGCGTCAGTTCGCAGCAATTCTAATTATGAAAGCGATTTTGGGGTTTTCGGCACAGCAGACGCTGATGTAGCAAAGCAAGGTTTGCTTAGGGTCTAAAACCAGAAATGAGTTGCGGCGAAACTCATTTCTGGTTTTAGGTTTGTACTAGCCAACTCTTTTTTTGCTATAAAAGTCTGCCAAAGGCGGACTTTTAGCAAAGCCAATCTTACATAGTGAGAATTGTTTGTCAGTTCGGGTTAGGCTTGATTATCTACAGGCTAAAAAACAAAAGTCTCTTTTTGTGAGGATTATGCTTTTAGTCTCACAAAGAGAGGGCATCAGGTTATCCCGAACTCATGCTATTTAAGTGATTTAAAAAATTATTTTGGTTTTAATGCTAGAGCAAAGCCCTATACATGCTATTTTGTGTCTTGACTTTCGGCTCTATACTTAATCTCTTTACTGGAGAAGACTAAAATATGAACAGTTTAATAAACAATTAAGCGCTAACTTAGAATTTAAGATGGGCAAAGCAGAATGCCAATCATATTAACCTTAATATATTTGTTTGGTGATTTGCTAGTGGAAGAATCCTATCGGGGCATTCATGTATGAGTACAGTTCTGGTGGTTGAAGACAGCGTGACACAAAGAGAAATGATTGAGGACTTACTTAAGGGTAGTGGCTTAACCGTTAAGACAGCAGGTGATGGTGTGGAAGCACTAGAGCAGATGCAAGGCAATTGTCCAGACATTGTAGTTATGGACATTGTCATGCCCCGCATGAATGGCTATGAGTTATGTCGTCGCATTAAAACCGATCCCAAAACTGAGCGCGTTCCTGTCGTAATGTGTTCATCGAAGGGTGAAGAATTTGATCGCTATTGGGGAATGAAGCAGGGTGCTGATGCCTATATTGCTAAGCCATTTCAGCCTCAAGAGCTAGTTGGTACTGTTAAGCAGTTACTGAGAAAAGCTTAAGAATTTCACGAAGGATGCTAAAAGTGTAGACAATTCTTGATTATTTAATGGCAGTTGGTTAACATCAGTACTTTAATACTTTCTCAATATTCTCAATGTTTGCTTTTGAAGACTTGAAGACATTAAAAATTTGCTATTTTGCAAGGTAGAGATCCTCAAATTATGGTAGGAAACCAAGAATTCTTCCCTGGCATCGGACAAGATCAGGCAACGGACTTTGATCAAGGTATCGAAGCTCCAGAAGGTGAGCTACATTTAAGATTTTTTGTGGCTTCTGGAATTGAGTTTGCTTTACCAGCAATTGGAGTAAGTCAAGTCTTAGAATATGCTCCAGATCGGATTAATCCGATGCCAAATGTCTCCCCTCTATTGCTTGGCACAGTGAATATTCGGGGTAGAGTAGTTTGGGTAGGCGATCTCGGTCAGTTTTTGGGAGAGACTCCTCCCGTCAATACAGATCGCGCAGAAATTTCGATCATTGCGATCGAGGATCAGGGCATGATGTTAGGTTTAGCGGTAGAACAAATTGGCGTAATGGCTTGGCTTGATTCTTCACAACTAAATGTCTCAAGAAACAGCTCTGACAGTATGGCTCCATTTATTAAAGGTGAGTGGATAATGGAAGATAGCGATCCCTTAAAATTGCTAGATCAAGTCAATATTTTACGATCGGCAAGGTGGGCATCCTAGACATAGTAATTTCAAGATGATTTCGCGCAAATGGCAGAGATTTTAGGGATTTTAGGAGAAAGCACATGGCATCAAGTACACAATACCAAAAAGAATACGAAAAGGCTTCCTTAGCCTATATGCAAGGAGACTACAGTCAAGCCGGCAAATTGACTCAAGAACTGGTTAAAGCCTGCCCTAGCGATCCTATGTATCGTCTTCTTCATGCCCATATAAATCTCGCCCTTGAGCGCTATCAAGATTCAATTGGTGAATATGAAACTGTTTTACATTTGACGGACGACAACTCTATCTTAGAATATGCCCATAGTGGTATTGCGGCAGCTAAAGAAAGACTAGATCTCAATGATGATAGCTACAGTATGGGCAGCGCAGTAGACGATTTTAGTAATAAACAATACGCCTACGAAGATAATAGCTATAGTCAATCGAATTTTAATACGCAGGGATCTTGGTCTACTGATGATAGTGGTGGTCAAAGTACTGGCTCAAGTCGTATTGATGATTTTGATTTTGAAGATTTTAGTTCTGATACTTCGATGAATGGCTCTAGTCAGTACAGTTATGGTGCTGAGACTCAGCTAGCAGGGGAGTCAAGTTTTAACTCTGGTTACAAACCTAGCGGTAGTTCAGGTAACATGAATTCAGATACTGATGTTGTATTTATGGATGAGTTTGATGATTTTGATGACATCAGTGAATCATCTTTTTCTAATTCATTTGGAGATTCAGAGGCAACACAGATGGTCTCAGACCGATCTATGTCAGATTTTAGCAATCAAGATTTTACAACTTCGGGACGCTCAAACACTACATCATTAGCCAATCAAGACATACCCACGGCACGATTTAAGCAATCGGAAAATGAGGCAGAGTTATTTGGATTAGGGACAATTAATACCCCAGTCGGCACAAAGAGGGCAGGTGCGGATGTTGCAGCCGAAGCCTCTGAGCAGGGTGGACTATTTTCTCCTTTCGATAATATGCCGCTTAAGACCAAAACCGTGATCACCGCGATCGCCGCAGGGGTTGTCGCCATGGTTGCCGCAGGGGTAGTCACTAACTTTGCCACTGGCTCAATCTCAGATAAGACAACAAGGGAGCAAGTCCGCAATACTGGCTGGATGATGGGGGGAGCCGCTGCTTTGGCAAGTGGTGCGATCTCTTGGGGATTGGGCAAACGTTCATCTCGGCTAATCGATCAATCGACTGCAAACTTACAATCTCAGTTTGAGGCAGTAATTCGTGGCGACATGAGTCCTCGTGCGACCGTTTATAGTGAAGATGAGTTTGGTAGACTCGCGGCAAGCTTTAACCAAATGATTCAGTCGATTGTGTCTAATACTACCGAAGCCCAACGCAAAGCTGCTGAGCAAGAACAAGCCAAAGAAGATTTACAACGTCAGGTAATCAGACTCCTTGATGACGTAGAAGGCGCGGCGCGAGGCGACTTGACTGTACAAGCAGAGGTGACTGCCGACGTACTCGGTGCGGTGGCTGACTCATTTAACCTCACCATTCAAAACCTGCGCGAAATTGTTAACCAAGTAAAAATAGCGGCGCGTCAGGTAAACGAAAGTTCTCGCGAGAATGAAGCATTCGCCCGCAGTTTGTCATCAGATGCGTTACGTCAAGCCGAAGAGTTAAGCGTTACCTTAAATTCAGTGCAAATGATGACTGAATCGATTCAACGGGTAGCTGAAAGTGCGCGTGAAGCGGATCAGGTGGCTAAACTCGCGTCTGAAACTGCGATCAAGGGCGGCGACGCGGTAGAACGTACCGTGGCAGGTATTATGGACATTCGCGAAACAGTTGCAGAAACTACGCGTAAGGTTAAACGCCTTGGCGAGTCTTCACAAGAAATTTCTAAGATTGTTGGTTTGATTTCAGCGATCGCCTCACGTACTAACTTACTTGCTTTAAACGCTAGTATTGAAGCGGCAAGAGCGGGCGATGCGGGAAGAGGTTTTGCGATCGTTGCAGATGAAGTCCGCCAGCTTGCAGATCGCGCCGCGAAATCATCTAAGGAAATTGAGCAGATCGTATTACAGATTCAGAGTGAAACTAGTGGTGTACAACAAGCGATGGAAATCGGTACACAACAGGTTATTGATGGTACAAGACGTGCTGAACAAGCCCGTCAATCGCTCACAGACATTATTCAAGTTTCCCATCGCATTGAAACTTTGGTACTATCGATTACAGAAGATACAGTCAAGCAAACCGAGACTTCAAGGACGGTATCACAGGTTATGCAGTCAGTTGAATTGTCAGCCCAAGAAACTTCGCAAGAGTCTCAAAGGGTGTCAGCATCGCTCCAAAATCTGGTGGGTGTGGCTCGCAGCCTCCAAGATTCTGTGGAACGATTCCGTGTTGATGCGGGTGATAAAACAACGGGAGTTCGTTAGGATTATTACCTCTAGCTACACTACTCCCACCCTAAATCTTTGAGAGGATTCTGTCATGAACTCGGAACAACAACAGCAACGGATCATGGGCTACTTCATTGAAGAAGCTCGCGAACATCTTCAGACGATTGAGCAAGGAGTATTAAACTTGCAAGATGTCCTAAATGATTCGGAATCAGTTAATGAGCTTTTTCGAGCAGCTCATTCAATTAAAGGCGGTGCTGCGATGTTAGGAGTAGGTAGCATTCAGCATGTTGCCCATAGATTAGAAGACTTTTTCAAAATCCTTACAGAAACCCCCCAAATAACTGTCGATGAGCGGTTAAAGAGCTTATTGTTGGCGGGATTTGATCCACTGTCAGAACTTCTTGATGCGTTGCAAGGCGGTTACAAAATATCCGATGAATTAACGACTGAAACTAATAACCGAGTC
>JANNDZ010000387.1:0-4604 GCA_031378395.1 Pseudanabaena sp. OTE_75_metabat_487_sub | reverse complement strand
GGTGATTTGATTGAATATCTCGGTGATGATCCTCACACCCATAGTATTGTTTTATATATGGAATCTATTGGCGATGCTCACGCCTTTCTATCGGCAGCTCGTGAAGTTGCGATGGATAAACCGATTATTGTATTGAAAGTTGGGCATACTGAAGCGGCGGCAAAAGCTGCTGCCTCACACACTGGTGCTTTGACAGGTAGCGATGAAGTCCTAAATGCAGCATTTCGGCGTTGTGGGGTATTGCGCGTACATACGATCTCTGATCTCTTTGATATGGCAGAAATTCTCGCCAAACAACCGCGCCCCAAGGGGAATCGTCTGTCGATTGTCACCAATGCTGGAGGACCTGGCGCGATCGCAACAGATGCCCTAATCAGTGGCGGTGGTGAATTGTCTGAACTAGCTCTAGAAACATTGCAACAGCTAGATAAATTTTTGCCTCCCCAATGGAGTCATCATAATCCTATCGATATTCTTGGCGATGCCAGTAGCGATCGCTATGCCAAAACCCTAGAGGTTGTGGCGAATGATCCTAATAGTGATGGATTGCTCGTTATCTTGACTCCGCAAGCGATGACTAATCCCACCCAGACTGCGGAAAAGCTCAAGGCTTATAGTCAATTAGGTAAGCCAGTCTTAACAAGTTGGATGGGCGGCGCGGAAATTGCTGCAGGGACACAAATTCTCAATCAAGCCAATATTCCTACCTATCCCTATCCCGATACTGCCGTCAGATTGTTTAACTATATGTGGCGGTATACCTACAATTTGCGAGGTATCTATGAAACGCCATCCTTGCCTGCGGATTCCGATCAGTACGCACCCGATCGCCTTCTTGCTGAGAAAATTTTAGCGCCAGCCATCAGTAGCGATCGCAGCCTACTAACTGAGTATGAATCCAAAAAATTACTTGCTGCCTATGGCATTCCCACCGTACCAACCGAAATTGCTACAAGCGATCTGGAAGCTGTAGAAATCGCCGATCGCTTTGGTTATCCTGTTGTTCTTAAACTCCATTCCGAGATTATTACTCACAAGACAGATGTAGGTGGGGTGCGTCTTAATCTCGAAGATGCAGCAGCCGTTACTCGAGCTTTTATGGCGATCGCATCCAAAGTTCGAGCTATAAATCCCCAAGCCTTTTTGGGTGTAACTGTGCAACCGATGGTCAAGACAGATGGCTATGAACTGATTTTAGGTAGCAGTCTTGATCCTCAGTTTGGCGCGGTGATGCTCTTTGGCATGGGTGGTCAATTAGTCGAAATATTTCAAGATCGCGCATTAGCCCTGCCGCCTTTAAATACAACTCTTGCGCGGCGAATGATGGAGCAAACTCGCATCTATCGAGCTTTGCAAGGAGTCAGAGGCAGAAAGGCGATCGATCTAGCAAAGCTTGAGCAATTATTGGTTAACTTTAGCCAATTAATCGTTGAACAACCCCAGATTCGCGAAATTGATATCAATCCTCTAATGGTTTCGCCTGATGGCATGATTGCTCTAGATGCGAGAGTAGTACTGCACAACGCAGATATTGCGCAGCGACCAATTCCCGCGATTCGTCCATATCCTTCTAAGTACGTTCAGCCGTGGGAATCCCTAAAAAGCGATCGCCTCACGATTCGTCCGATTCGTCCCGAAGATGAGCCGCTTATGGTTCAGTTCCATCAAGGACTTTCAGAAGAGAGTGTCTATTTGCGATACGCACACATGGTTAAGCTCAAGCAGCGCATTGCCCATGAACGCTTAACCCGTATTTGCTTTATTGATTACGATCGCGAAATGCTCTTAGTTGCCGATTATAAAAATATGCAAACTGCTGAGCATGAGATATTGGCAGTAGCAAGGTTGAGTAAGTTACATGGCACAAACGAAGCCGAATTTGCTCTAATTGTTAGCGATCGCTATCAGCATCAGGGTTTAGGCACAGAGTTATTAAGAAGACTTCTTGCGATCGGTAAGGAAGAAAAACTTAGTGCGATCTTTGGTTATATCCTTAATAGCAATCATGCGATGCAGAGCATCTGTCGGGAATTAGGATTTCAGTTACAACCAGATCGGGAAGAAGGAATGTTAAAAGCTGTTTTTGTGCCGTAAAGCCGACTTAAACTTGCGACTTACAAAAAATAGACTTTACAATCTTGGCTTAGGTTTGCTAAACTAGATACCCGTCGCCTAAATTAAAATGCGCCAAACTACAGCATAATTAAGAACAATACTTTGCTACCAAAATAAGCATGACTCAAATAATCGTTGGTGAAAATGAAGGGATTGAATCGGCTCTGCGTCGATTTAAGAAAAAAATCCAGAAAGCTGGCTTACTAGCAGATATTCGTCGCTGTCAGTACCATGAGACCGCAGGCGAAAAACGTAAGCGTAAAGCTGAAAATGCTAAGCGTAGAGGTCGTTTTCGCCGTCGCGATAGCTAATAAAAAAAGGAGCGCAATGCGCTCCTTTTTTTGTGGCTAATAGCCAACACCTAATAATTTATTTTCACGCCGAAATTGGCTTGGCAACATCACATTAGTACCATTTGCCCAGACACCTATGCGATCGCTCTGCGCTTTTGATTCAAGTTCCTCATAGCCTTGGCAATCCCTCTCTTGAAGAGGATCATAATGGGCTAGCCCCAGAGACACCATGACTTTGTTAGCATTTTGTCCACCTGCTAAAACTTCGGCAGTGTAACGACCAAATTTATCTTTTTTGAATACTTTTATATAAACTTCTTCATCGTCAAGAATATTTTGCAACACTTTGCGAGCATGTTGTCCTTCAGATTGCAGCAACTCAGGCGCGTCAATACAGGCAAGATGAACCTTAGTTTTGATGCCGCGATCGACAAGGGTGATGTTATCGCCATCAAAAACTCTCACTGCAAATTCTGCTGCCCATGCAGGCTGAGTCGCGATCGCGATATATGCGAAGTTGATGACCACAATCAAGACAAACTGCTGAAATTTATTTACAAAATTAACAAGGGACATTTATAGGGATTAAAGAGGGCTTAGATTAATCATATAGCTGTCGCCGCCACTCGCTTTTTTCGGTTTTAGGTGGCAGCGATCGCAAATTCACCACGACACTTTGCGCTGCCATCAGCGATCGCTAGTTCATGGAGCGTAAATTCATCGCCGAGTTTATGCACAAGGGCTTCTAGTAATGCGTGAATCTCCTGATCGCTGTTGGCTACGGGAGCGGTATCAGTAGTGATCGCTTCTAAGAAAATCGGTGACTTGAGGCAACTTTGCAGATCTTCGGATGAAAGCTCTACATCCATTGTGACGTGGATGGGATCAAGTAATCGTAATGCCTCACCTTTGATGATTTGAGAAATATTTAGATGAATAGCTTCGGCGCATAAATCGATATTGGTGATCGCTAAGCCTTTATATTTAGCCCCTACCCCGATAACAGTAGCTTTGGGGATGTCACCACTTAAAATTTGACGACTTTTGCCAGCGATCGCAATTTCGATGGTTTCGATATGCTCGACCTGCGATCGCAACCATAGTTTAATAATAGGAATTAATACAGAACTAACAGCAGACATTGTGAATTGAACCAGTGAATTGAACCTATTTAAGGTTATGGCAGTCAAAACTAATAACTTAGAAATAAGTTAAACCTGCCAATATTGCCTCACTAAGTATAGATGCTCATACGGATGTTCGCCATAGATGTTCAGAGCGGTAAAAACAGATATCAGAGAATCACCCTATCTCGATCCCGATCTCGCGATTGTGCAAGCTTGCTTGCAGGGCGATCCCCATGGTTTTAAAAAACTGTATCAACGTCATCATCACAAGGTGCGCTCAACGCTTTACCAGCTATGCGGCTCCGATGGGCTAGATGATTTGGTGCAGGATGTGTTTTTGCGAGCATGGAAAGGACTAGCCAAATTTCGGCAGTCCGCCCAGTTTTCGACGTGGCTCTATCGAATTGCCTTTAACGTAGCAAGTGATCGCCGAAAAGCTTTGGCAAAAATGCGATCACGAAATATCTCTGTCGAAGATGAGCAATTAGAAAATCTTGCTGACGATGCGATCGCCCGTGAAATTGATTCGCAACCGAGCTTAACCCAAATGCATTATCAAGACCTAATGCAACGCGGTTTAGCAAAGCTAAGCGAGGATCATCGCGCCGTATTGGTTCTGCATGATCTAGAGGAGTTACCGCAAAAAGATATCGCCGAAATTTTATCTATTCCTGTCGGCACGGTGAAATCGCGGTTATTTCATGCCCGTAGTGCCATCAAAAAGTTTTTAGAAGCGCAAGGAGTCGAGTTATGAAAAACAAATATTCTCAAGATTTTCCAGAACACTTTGGCGAAGACCCTAGCAAAAATTCTGATGACTCCTCTGATCAATCCTTGTTGTCTTTTCTCAAACAAAATAAGCCGATTGCACCGCCACCAGCACCAAATTTTGAGCAACAGCTATTTGCTGAAATCAGTAAATATCCACAGCGAGCGCCAAAATCTTCTAAAGCATTTTTTCGGCGTTGGCTACCTTGGGCTTTATTGATCCCCGCCGCGATCGCTACAGGAATTATTTTTAATTGGGGCATGAATCGCTCCCAGTATCAAGTGGCAAGTATTAGCGAAT
>JANNDZ010000345.1:0-1593 GCA_031378395.1 Pseudanabaena sp. OTE_75_metabat_487_sub | reverse complement strand
GATCGAAGTAAGTGCTAGTAATTGCTTTCTTGGCAGTGTCTGATAATCCCCTAGCAGAATTAAGAGTACGTCTCATTGCGTCAGGATCGAAAGGTTGATCGATCTTCCAATTATTTTTTTCGATTACTTCGTTCAAGATCTCATAATCGTTAACTGCCGTGGCAAGCTCGGCTTTCTTTTCTGCAACAAAGTTAGCAAGTGGTTTATCCTCTTTAACGAGAGTATTTGCTACCTCTAAGCACTTATCCATCCACTTGTGAAATTCACTATAGTCTCCACCGTAATCCCCTCTTGGTGGTTTACCAAATATCAGTAGATAGACTCCAAATACTGCGACAGCTTCATCCACCTCCAAAAAACGTCCTGCTCTTGGTGCATAAACTTTTAGCCCAACCTCTTCAAGCGATTCCTTCATCCTTTCAACCTGTTTGCTTTTGAGTGAAGGATATAAAAAAGCAATTTGGTTAGGATCTTGTACTTTGCCAGTATCAATCAGTGACTTCACAAAATTGGCAATTTCTTCACAGGCTAGAACAGGAGAAGAAGCCGTGCTTGCAATAACAGAAGCTTGTTTGTCTTGATTGAAAGCCTGAATGTTCTTGTCAGCTATACGATAGAACCCATTGCCACTAGATTTTTTCCAGTTTTGCCGAGAGATAAAATCGGTGTAAAAATCTACGATTAAATTTCTCGATCTGTAGTTAGTATCAAGGGGAATTGCTTCAGGACTGCATCCCAAATAGCGATCGCATCGTTCAGGAAACTCTACAAAATTTTCAACGGTTGCGCCCCTAAATCTGTATAGAGCTTGATCGTCATCGCCCACAACACAAATATTTTGATGACCTGAAGCTAGTTTAAAAAAGAGCCTTTCTTGAATCGTATTGGTATCTTGATACTCGTCTACGATAATGTGTTTGAAAATTTCACCTGAATTTGGCGATCGCTCCAAAGCTTCAAGAGCATTTTGTTGAATTATCGAGAAATCTGATTGCGGCGGATTGCTCTGTGTTAACGAGTGTTTGTAATGGGCATATAGATCGATTAGTTTTTTGAGGTGATCGTCACTAGCCAGATCTTTTACTTGATCGGGGTCAAGACACTCTTCTGAGAAGCGGTTAAATAGAGATATGCAGTTTGTTACTGCAACGTGCCTAGAGATTGACTTGTCACCAAAAAAATTGTTGATCGTCTCATTTGCACTATCAATGTCATAGCCCGCAGATTGCAAAATATTTTCCCAATACGCTCGGCGCGAAACATAGAAATATTGACCAAGAGAATCCTTGAGGACTGGAACAATTGGGCGTGTACCTGAAACCGACAGCCGCCGATCTTGTATCAACCTCTGACAAAGCGAGTGAACGGTTCCCACATACATCCGAGAGACATCATAGGGAGTACCCGTAAGATTGGTAACTAATCCCAGTAGAGATCGCAGTCCTTCTTTTAGCTGAAATGCAGCCTTTTCGGTGAATGTGCCTAAAAAGATCTCTTCTGGTTTAACATCGTGAAACACCAATAGATTAAGAGTTCGCCACAGCAAGACTCTAGTTTTCCCAGACCCTGGACCCGCAGTCAAAAATAGTGGAC
>JANNDZ010000342.1:0-1934 GCA_031378395.1 Pseudanabaena sp. OTE_75_metabat_487_sub | reverse complement strand
CATATTGATCCTGATGAGCAACTGCGCCGCTTCCAATTAAGACAAGCAACTCCCTATAAGCACTATAAAATTACTGATGAAGATTTTCGCAACCGTGCCAAATGGAATGAATATGAACTAGCTGCTAACGAGATGATCGAGCGGACAGGCACTGAGTTCGCACCTTGGTACTTGATTGAAGCAAATGACAAGAAATTTGCCCGAATCAAGGTGCTTAAGACACTTTGCGATCGCCTAAAAAAATAGATTTCCCCAATCCGATTTGCTCCCTTCCTACCCAAAATATAGGTTTAAGTTGTGGCGCTTTAAGAAGCAACCAACTAAGGGTTTGTTTTTTATTCTCGAAAGTGTAGTCAGGCTTTCAGGAGTTGCTATAATCCATAAATAGCTAAGATTTTTATATACAGTGCTTCGCACTTATATAAAAGCCAATATTCTGGTTGACAAAGTTAATTTGGAACTTTTTTAGTCGGAATATTGCCTTAAAAAGTTTAACAAAGTGCCATATCTCTAAGGCTTTAAGAGGTCTGAATTGCTGTATGAGACATTTAATTCAAAGTAATTCAAACAGCAACAATCAGGACTTGATTAGCAACCATGCATCTCGACTTGACTGGGAGAGCCTGGTAGAGGCAATTGCTTTGAGGACTCAGCAATCTCTAGCCCTATCAACAATTTTGCAAACCACGGCAGATGCGGTGCAGCAAATACTACAATGCGATCGCATATTCTTTTATCAGTTCTCCGAAGATCAAAACAATCAAGACGAATTTCTTGCAGAGTTTCAGGAGACCGTAAATCTGGTAATTCCATTATTTAATGCATCCCAGCATTGGGGAGTATTGATTGCCCATAATGACACTGCATGTGAGTGGAATGCAGAGGAAATCCATAGACTACAGCAAATCGCTATTCATGTTGGCATTGCCATCAATCAATCATATTTGCGAGAACAATTGCAAGCAGCTAAAGAATCGATATCTGCTCAAGATGGAATATATGCTTCTGAGCTAAAATCTATTGATATTAGCGATCGCAAAAAAGTTGAATTAGAAAATCGGGAAACTCAGAATTTCCTCAATTCAATTATTGAAAATGTTCCAAATATGCTCTTTGTGAAGGATGCTGAAAATCTGCAATTCGTACGTTTTAACAATGCAGGAGAAGAACTGCTTGGCTATTCTAGAGAATCATTAATCGGCAAAAGTGATTATGATTTTTTCCCACCTGAGGAAGCAAATTTTTTCATCACTAAAGATCGCGAGGTTCTAGCAAATAGTAAAGTTCTCGATATTCCCGAAGAAGTTATTCAAACGAAAAACAAGGGTAAAAGAATCTTACATACTAAAAAAATCCCTATTTTTGATGAGTCTGGTCGTCCTCAATACTTGTTAGGTATTTCTGAAGATATTACTGAAGATATTACTGAACGCAGACAAGCCGAATTAGCTCTGCAAGAAAGCGAATCTAGATTTCAGAAGATAGCCTTATCGTCACCAGGAGGCATTTATATTCTCGTCCGCTGTTTAGATGAATCAGCCTATTTTGAATATGTAAGTTCAGCCTTTGAAGATATTTGTGAAATTAGTATTAACCAGTTGCTAGGAAATTTCAACACTTATAAGGAATTGATTCATCCTGATGATCTAGCAGGTTATCAAAAAGCTATTACCTATAGCATAAATAATCTATCCCCTTTTAAACATAGTTGGCGGATTACTACCCCGACCCAAAAGCTAAAATGGGTACAAGTCACCTCCCGCAGCGAATGTCGAGACAATGGAGATATTGCTTGGTATGGAGTGATGTTAGATATAGGGACTTGCAAGAAATAAATAAATCCAAAAGCACTTTATGGGATATTTAATATATTTGGCATAAAGTGATAAAACTTACAGACACGCTCAAGACACTATTTCAAGAAACAGCAAAAC
>JANNDZ010000320.1:0-2498 GCA_031378395.1 Pseudanabaena sp. OTE_75_metabat_487_sub | reverse complement strand
AGAGCTTGACGATTAACGGAACCATCGGTCAAGCTCAAATCCCCAACCACTTTAGTGTCAAGAATCGTAGTCCCAGTAATCGATAGATCGCCATTGACTTTACCTGTCAAATCAAAGGGGATTGCACTAAAAAATGGCAATGGACGGAGAGACTCGATCGGGAAATCCTTGAGTTCAATTTTGCCACTTTGTTCACGAATACCCAGCAATGGGTTTGAGGATGGAATAAGTCTAATACTGGCGTTAGTAACCCGTCCATAGCTTTTATCAGACTGAAAATTTGCCTTGGCAAGCGCAAATACGCCATTAAAATATTTTCCTTCTAGTTGGATATCATCAACAGCAAATTTCCCATATTCAAATTTTTTGCCAACTAGATCAAATCCTAAGCGAATACCACTAGTTTTATTCAGCCCAAAGGTAATTTTGCCTTTGATGTCACCACGGAAATCCGTAAGAGGTGGCAGATTGAAGTTACGAGCCGAAGCAACTGTTTCTTGCTGTTCTTGTCGTAGTTCAATTTGGGTGAGATATTGTAATTGCTTGTATAGAGGCTCTCCTAGTAATTTAATCGTTTCTAATGGTTTTAATTGAGCAGATCTGTTTTTAGTAAAGGTAATTCCTTGGGTAACATCGACGATATTTGCCCATTGCAGCGTGGCAAATACATCCTGCATCCGACCTTGGGCTATTTCGACAGCGCCTGCGATCGGGTCATCAATGTAGGGATTGTAGGTCAGACGGAACTTGTACTCATTACTAAGTTCTCCCTGACGGACGATTAAACTCCCATCCTTGACATCAAAAACTCCGTTGGCGTAAGACACCTTAGCGATCGCACGTTCTGCGACTACCCTTCCGAAACGAGGACGCTCAACGGTAACATCTCCGATCGCAGTGGGATTATTCGTGAAATCAACGATGAGATTACTAGACAGCTTGCCACTAACATCATTTTGCCCAGCCAGAGAAGCAGCCAGAGCAAGAGGAATATTCTTGACCGCAACTTGTAAACGGCGAGGGTTATTCTCAAAACGTCTACCTGTTGCTGTAGATTCTCCCAAATTTACCGTAAAATCGATGGGACGAAAAGCATTATCTAATCGAGCAGCAATGCGATCGCGCTTTCCACGCAAATCAACATTTAAGCCTTGATTGCCATCAAAATTGAGCTTCCCTTCCAATCGTGGATCAAAGGCTAATTTATCAACTCTTAGTCCCGCTAGAAGTAGATCGCCCGTTGCTTGAATAACGCTACCAATTCCATTTAAAGCTCCGTTAAAAGTGAGCTTATCAAGCTCTATTTGATTGACCTTTAAGCTGGCTACGCGCAGGTTTCCGACTAGTCTTGGAGCCGCCAAATCGCCATTAATTGAGCCATCAAAGTCCAACGAACCGCGTGACGGAGGCACAATTCCTTGCTTGGCAAAGCTAGAACCTAAAGAAGCTAGATCGACATTATCTAGTTGTAAGGCTCCCGCGATTTTGAGCTTGTCGATCGCCCCTGAAAGATTGCCCCGAAAGTTGAAAATCCCTGAGGCTTGAGCAGGTATTGCACTAGAAAGAGTTGCCAAGCGATTGATATTGACATTGCGCGAAATTAGATCGAGATTAAGTCCTGCAATACCTGTAGGAAATTCATTGAGTGAATTATTAGGGAATGCGAGATCTACTTTGCCATTGGCAGTTAAATAATTGCCAACTTGTAGTGAAGGAATCAGCAGATTCTTGCCATCCCATATCAAATTCGCGGCGATCGCATCGGGGATTTCTGTTAGTCCTTGTGGTAAGGTCACAGTGCCATCACCAGTGATATCTGCTAAGGAAAAACCACCGCGATCGCTGCGCAGATTGATGAATCCTTCAAGAATGCCTTTTTGATTTAGGAGAAACGCAGATAGCGGAATACCATTACTATTTAGCTGGGATTTCCATGCACCGCTAGTAATATTGTAACTGCCTGCTAGACCGATCTCGCCAATGGGAAACCGCACTCGCGTATTCCGAATTGTAGCTAATCCATCCGCTAAAAAGACTTCTCCCCTTGCAGGATAGGTTGCATTAGGAGCATCAATTTGAGCCAGAATTTGAGGATTTGCTAGAGAGCCAGTGATTTGTAAAGAACTAGTAATTTGACCAATGGTGATTGGTAATTTTGCCCCATAGAGTTTTGTGAAATCTTCGGCAACTCCAACGAGGCTTGAGGTAAATAGGACTTCCGCAGGTTGATCTTTTTGGGGTAAGCGAATTTGCCCTTCGCCTGTGAGCGTTGCACCTGTGGAGGCTGCTTGAACTTTTTTGATTTGGAGTGTATTTAAATCTTTGAGTTCGATGGTCGCTAAAAAGCGATCGACAGTCACCCGATCAAAACTCACGGATTTGGGCGTAGTAATGTTTATCGTCAGGGCGGGCTTTTGCGTTGTTCCAGTAAGTTTACCTGCGAGCTTCACTTCCCCAGCGATCGCTACAGGTGTTTTGATGTTAAAGCTTTCAAGTCC
>JANNDZ010000290.1:0-6418 GCA_031378395.1 Pseudanabaena sp. OTE_75_metabat_487_sub | reverse complement strand
ATTTTGCTTTTTTAGCGATCGCTACGGGAATTGGGAGCTTTACTGGCACAAGGATTGGTGTTGTTGTCGCAAGAACAATTGGCGAGCAGTTAAATATCCCTGTATACGGGATTGACTGCGCGTCAATTAATCATAGAGCGCAACAAACTGATCCAACTTTATCTCTAAGCGAAAGTTTGCTAGCGATCGCTCACGATCAATGGCAAGCAGGTATTTATCCTAGTTGGCAAGATGCTTTGCCAATCTATGAATAAAAAAGCAGAAGTGACGCTATGCGTCACTTCTGCTTTTTCGTATCTCAAAGTGATAGAATTACAGTGCTGAAAGTACATAAAAGTTGAATTTTCTTACCTAGCGATCGCACGTTAGAATTAAAGGGGAACCATTTTATTACCTAAGCAAAACCCACTTAAGACGGTAGTTATTCCCAGCTTGACCTATGCTTCAAGACGCGATCGCCATTCGTCATTATCAAAAGATTACCGACTCTCTAGTCGAAATGTCAGAACGTGGTTATCGTTCTACGGACGAAATGAGACTTTTTTTAGACGGTTATCTATCGGCTCTGCGCTTTACTAATGCTGTAGAAGCCCATCATATTCACCGTCTTGAAGAAGAGGTAATCCGATTTTTATATGATTCCTCCAACTTTGCATCTCCTTATGAGCTTGAGTTAGAGGTTGAACGGGGTGAAAGATAAACGCTATGGCGAATCCCTGCTGTAAGCGGAGTTTGAAAGCGATCTTGCTTAACGACTTGTAACCCTTGTTGCTCACAAAATATATCTAGATGTTCACTCTCTTCGGGTAGCCATTGACCACGATAGAGTACTGCTGTGCCGCTTTTTTTGAGAAATGGTAATGCGTAATCAGCACAAATATCTGGCTTGCCTACGGCTCGCACAAGGGCTAAGTCATACTTTTTTTTATAATCCGAGAGCTTATTAATTTCTTCGCTACGTCCTGATAGCGCGATCGCATTAGATAATTGCAGAGTTTCAATTGTTTCTTGGACAAAGGCAACCTTTTTTTGTTTGCTATCTAGCAAGATGACTTGCCATGACGGCTTAGCGATCGCGATCGGCAGCCCAGGAAATCCTGCACCTGTACCGATATCAATTACCTTAATATCTTCACGATCCCAGAAAGCTAATACACCACGTAACGAATCCCATAAATGTTTTTCCCAAAAATCATCGGCAGCCGTAATCCGAGTAAGATTTTGTTTACTATTGCCTTCTAAGACAAGTTCGTATAGCTTTTCAAATTGCTCGATTTGGTCAGGGTTAGGTGACCAGTTAAGGGTAGATTGCCAATGCTCGAATAGGTGAGAAAAGTGGGACATAAAAAACATGAAGTAAATACTGCGCTTTGCGCGATCTCTACTCTATACCAATTCTCAAAATGGCAACGCCATTTTGAGAATCCAAAAACCTTACTGGATTTGATTCTAATTCTCGAAAGTGTAGCCACACTTTCGAGGGTAGGTACTACTAGCGATCGCGAGATCTCTTGTTCGATGTTTGTGGAATTTCGACATTAGACGATAAGATCAAACAAACATTAAGATTCATGTAGCATTGCTAAGCGATGATAGATGAATAGCTACGCGAAGGGCTGTCGCTTATTGACTGCTACTGATATAACAAAAAAATATAAAAGGATGAAATCTAATGACCGAAGAAACTAAAGTGCGGACTGCTTTTACAAAAGATGAGCGCGGCATCTTAAATAATTGGGCGATCGAACCTAAGATGTATTTTGATGACAAAGCCGAGAAGAACTCTGACAATCAAGTCAATAAGCAGACTGGCAAAATGCCGCAAGGACGATTGGCAATGATTGGGATTACCTTGCTCGTCTTTGCAATGATTGGGATTACCTTGATTTCTATTGCTTAGAGCTTAGCAATCAGGAAGCAATTTTTGGACGGCGCGGCGAAGTCGCGCCATCCAAAAATTGCTTCCTGATTACATCACAGATCCTTTTATAAAAATAGGGGTAAAGCAAAGCTTTACCCCTAAAATATAATTTTATGACAATTCCCCAAGACCCAATTCAGTTTTTAACGCTTGCCGAAGCCCATGAGGTCAATGGGGCAATGCTTTCCACGATGGAAAAATTTATGACCCGCATTACGATCTCATCAATGCGGATCATCACCAAAATCGCTCAAGAATTGAATATTCATGCTGAAGAGATCAAAGCCAGCCAAATCGTGCAATGGATTGAGCATGATTCTCAGATTCGCAAAGAGCAAGGTGAAGACGCTGCCTTCTTGAAATGGACTTCACCTCATCCTGATTTAGACTTTGAAGATACTCGTCAGGATGAAGTTACACCTGCGAATCTTTCTAGTCATGAGAAATTCCTCACACGCATGGTGATTTCGGCAATGTCAGCATTAGTCGCGATCGCGAAAGATCACAGCGCTCACATCGAAGATTTGACCGTATCGCAAATAATTTCTTGGACAGAACGCGATGCAAAAACTAAGCGCGAACAGGGCTAAACAGAAAAGGATAGGTCGCGCGAAGCGAAGCCTATCCTTTTCTGTTTAGTTATGATTGTGTTTCGATCACACCTTCGGCTTCATTTGCGATCGCCTTTAAGCGATCCAACATGTCCGCAGTCACATCCTGCCACATCCCACGCTGATTGGCTTCTAGCAAGCGCTCCGACATATCTCGCAATGCCCAAGGATTACTAGATTTAATAAAATTCTGGACTTCAGGATTAAAAATATATGCCTCCGCAACTCCCTTATACATGAAGTCCGAAACGCAGTTAGTCGTAGCATCATAGGCAAACAGATAATCGAGCGTTGCCGACATCTCAAAAGCTCCTTTATAACCGTGACGCATCGCTCCCGATATCCATTTGGGATTCACGACACGCGATCGATAGACCCGTGCAATCTCTTCACTCAATTTGCGAACCTTGGGCTGTGCCATCCGTGAATTATCGCCAAAGTATACTTCTGGCGCATTGCCAGATACCGAAGCGATCGCAGCTGTCATCCCGCCCTGAAACTGATAATAATCATCGGAATCAAGAATGTCATGCTCGCGATTATCTTGATTTTGCAGCACAATTTGCATATTGCCGAGGCGTTGATTAAAGGCTTCAGGAGCAGATTTACCTTCGGATTTGCTGGTGTAGGCGTAGGCACTCCAATTGATATAGGCGCGGGCTAGATCCTGCTCGCTCTCCCAGTTTTGCGACTCAATTAAGCCTTGTAAACCCGCACCATAGGCACTCGGCTTCGAGCCGAATACCCGATAACGCGATCGCTCTTCTGCTTGTTCTATGGTCAGCCCTTCAGCTTGCCAGTGAGTAGATTCTTCTTGAACTTTTGCCGCAAGCGGATTTTGATCGGCGGGTTCATCGAGATTTGCCACAGCATTCACCGCACTATCAAATAAATCGATCAGATTTGGGAAGGCATCCCTAAAGAATCCCGAAATTCGCAAGGTCACATCGACACGAGGACGACCCAGAATCGATAATGGCAAAATTTCAAAGTCAATCACACGGCGCGATACGCCATCCCAAACTGGTTGTACGCCAAGCAGAGCCAGCGCTTCAGCAAGATCATCACCACCCGTTCGCATTGTCGAAGTTCCCCAAATCGATAGCCCCAAGGTTTGCGGATATTCGCCATGTTCTTGAGTATAGGTTTCGATCAGCACATCCGCAGCCTTGCGCCCAATATCCCAAGCAGTTTCCGTCGGTACTGCCCTAATATCTACAGAGTAGAAATTACGTCCAGTAGGTAATACTTCGGGTCTGCCTCTTGTTGGAGCGCCCGATGCTCCACTAGCAATATATTCACCATTGAGTCCTCTCAATAAATTGGTGATTTCTTGTTTGGTTTTATAGAGAGAGGGGAGAAGGCGATCGCGAATCCATGTTAGCTCTTGATGAATCGCAAGACCCTCATCCCCCAGCCCCTTCTCCCAATGGGGGAGAAGGGGAGCTAGATTAATTTTCTTGTCCCCCTCTCCCCCATTGGGAGAGGGGCTAGGGGTGAGGGCATCCACCAACTCCGCCGCATATTCCTCGATCGCTTCAACCGCATCCCCAATAATCCGACAATTCGCTAAGCGCGGATGCGAACTTGATTCAATCAACTCGCCTAAATCCGCAGTCAATGGATCGAATTCTAGCTGCCAATCCTGCGCGATCGCTCTAGTTAGACCCATCCGATTAGCATTAGGATTTCTCGAGATCGCTACTACCAGATCTCTTAACTGTCGCCCTTCTGGACATTGCCCGAAGATATGTAAACCATCACGAATTTGAGCTTCCTTAATTTCGCAGAGATAACCATCCGCAGTTGTGAGAATCGTATTCAAAGAATCCTCTAGACGGTCTAAGGAAATCCCTAGATCTTGATGGAGATTTTCCTGCTTGATTAAGGCTGTTAAGCGATCGCGAATCATTCCTAAACGCGAAGGATCAAGGGTTTCCGCTTCGTAATATTCATCGATCAAGCCTTCCAATTGTTGCAAACCGCCATATAGCTCGGCGCGAGTCATCGGTGGCGTGAGATGGTCGAGAATGACCGCTTGCGATCGCCTTTTTGCTTGAGAGCCTTCCCCAGGGTCATTAACGATAAAGGGATAGAAATGTGGCATCGCTCCAAAGGCAGCTTCAGGATAGCAATTTTCCGATAGCGCCACGCTTTTGCCTGGGAGCCATTCGAGGTTGCCATGTTTGCCGACATGGGCGATCGCATGGGCGTTAAATTTGTCGCGAACCCAATGATAGAAAGCCATATAGTCATGGGTCGGTTCTAAATCTGGCGCGTGATAATTTAAAGTTGGATCGAGGTCATAACCGCGTGATGGTTGAATACCAACAAAAATATTGCCGAATTTGATGCCTGCGATCGCAAATTCTTGTTCTTGTCTCGGCTCACTCCATCTTAAACTAATTCCACTTTGAACATGTTCAGGCAAATTCTGGAAATAATTCTGATAATCAGTTAAAGATAGCGATTGATAGACCTGACGAATTCCAAAGGATTCGCGATCGTTAGTCACGCCTGTAGTTAATAATTTCATCAATTCATCACTAGTCTCAGGAATATCGCCAACGCGATATCCTGAACTTCGTAAAGCTTTAAGAATCTCTAAACAACTTGCTGGCGTATCTAAACCCACGCCATTAGCTAACCTGCCATCACGGTTGGGATAGTTAGCGAGGATTAAGGCAACTTTGAGATCGACTACCTCCGTATGTTTTAGCTTCACCCATTTAGCAGCAAGATCAGCCACAAAATTAATTCGCGATCGTACTGGTTCATAGGTTAGTACTTCCGTTTGCAAAGCCGAATTCTGTCCCTGCATAGCCTTAAAAGAAACTGCCCTTGTAATGATCCTGCCGTCAACTTCAGGCAAGACCACATTCATCGCCATATCGCGGGGAGTTAATCCCTGTGAACCATTTGCCCATGTTTTACGAAGTCCACCGCTAAAAATCACTTGAAAGACTGGGACATTCAAAGTCTCCCAAAGATCGACTTGGGGTGAATCAGTTTTGAGGCTAGCCAAAGAGAAACTAGTTGTATTCAATATCACATCGACTTTTTGACCAGATTCTGGCAAGCAGTAGCGAATTAGTTCTGCTTGGACATCAGGTTCTTTTAATGATGAAACATAGATCGGTAAAGGTTTAAGATTACGCTCAGTTAGGGATTCACATAAAGATGCGATCGCTGCCGTATTCCTCGATAAATAATGAGCGCGATAAAAGAGGATTGCGGCTAGTCCATCATAATCTTTCTCTTTGAGCGAAAGGGAATGCTCGCAAACTCCTATGCGTGGAACTGATTGAGGCGTTTCATAAACTGTTCCAAACTCAAGAAATTCGGCGGCGACAAATTTCAACAAGTTGTGATAATTCTCAACTCCTGCTTCGATGAAATATTGCCAAGCTTGATTGACCAAGGTTAGCGTCGTTGTGGAGTGACTAGTCAAATTTGGGTCAGGACGCTCATCCCCTGGTAACACAATTAAAATCGCACCCGTATTTGCTACTATTTCCTTAACTACTTCTAATCCATAACTCCAATAAGATTGACCGCCAATCAATCGAACGATAATCACCTTGGCAAGTGCCAAGACTTCTTCTGCATAGGTATCGATCACTATTTGTTGCTGCAATTGCAATACATTCACTACCCTGATTTGCGGAAAATCTTCGGGCAATCTTTCCGTGGCAGCAGCGAGGGTTTGGATATCAGTATCGGCGGCAGTGATGATGATGATCGGTGCAGGTTGCTGATCGACAAAAACAACGCTGTCGGTGGACTGGTTCCAGCCTCCTGATATAGTGGCGATACGATGCATTAGTTATCCAAATAGCAATGAGCAGCTATGCCATTATATCGCTCTAAAACCCAAAAGGGATTT
>JANNDZ010000266.1:0-8458 GCA_031378395.1 Pseudanabaena sp. OTE_75_metabat_487_sub | reverse complement strand
TTGGCTTTTGTTTTGGGGGCTTTGCCCACTACACAACTGCCAACTGGATGCTTTTACTCAATCGGGGTCTGAAAATGAGCATTTTGGCTAGGGTGTTATTTTCTGGATTTTTTACGACGATCGCGATCGCTTTTCCCTCGTCTACTTTTGCTGACCCTAGTAGCGATCGTATCCAAGCGGCTAATCGTCAACGCCTGATCGAAACCAATCGCTGTCAGGGCTGCAATTTGCAAAATATTGACTTGAATGGGCTGAAATTGATTGGTGCAGATTTAAATAAAGCTAATCTCCAAGGGGCAAACCTGCGGAGTGTTGATCTGCGGGGCGCAAATTTGCAAGGCACAAATCTTGTCTATGCTGATCTGAGTTATGCCGATTTGCGGCTGGCTAATTTTGGTCAAGCCAATTTGACGGGGGCAAATCTGAGCAATGCATATCTACTTGAGGCTTCTTTTCGCCAGAGCAATCTCCAAGACGCTAATCTGACTGACAGTTATGCGGATGGCAATGTCGATGTGTTTACGTCTGTGCGCCAATTTGTCGATCTTGAAGGGGCAAATTTACTTAGAGCTAATCTGACTAATGCCAAGCTCGGTTTTGCCAATCTCGAAGGGGCAAATCTCAGTGAAGTAAATTTAGTTGATACTTATCTCGAAAATGCTTCATTAATCAATACAAATTTGACAAATGCGAAGTTGTGTAACACGATCCTGCAAGATGGGGCAGTAAATGATCAAAATTGTCGTTAAATTTTTTTGATTATGCGAGAATATGCAATAACAAATACATGCTCTGTCTCAGTAAGTAAATTTATAGATTAGTGACATGAAGCGTACTTACGATTACGAAAAAAAGCCTTCCCAATCCACGGCTTCAGTCAAACCCACAGCATCATTTTTACAAACTAGAGGCTTTGCGCCACTTCAGACGGACTTGGATGAAGATGCTACACCTAGACCATCAGGATATACTGAGAATTTTCTAGAAAAAATAATAAATCAGCGCAGCACTGAATCGTCTGATACGCCAGTCCAAGCAAAGCCAATGAACCGCTTGAAGGCGCTTCAATCTCAGCATATGGCGATCCAAGCCAAGCTGAGTATTGGCGAACCCAACGACAAGTACGAGAAAGAGGCTGATAATACGGCAGCAATGGTGGTGCAACAAATTAACTCACCAACGCAGGAGCAATCTGTCCAACGAGAAGCGGCAATGGAAGAAGAGGAAGAATTGCAAATGAAACCAATCTCTTCAATCCAACGAGAAGCGGCGATGGAAGAAGAGGATGAAGAGTTGCAAATGAAATCTGAAGTATCTGCGATTGAAGATAGCACGATCCAAGCTAAAGCTGAAATAGAAGGGAATGATCGAGAGTTGTCAGAGGAGACTCAACCAAACCAAACTGGTTTACCTAAAACCCTCAAAACAGGAATTGAATCCCTCTCAGGTATTCCCATGGACAATGTCAACGTCCACTACAACTCCTCATCTCCCGCACAATTTAATGCCTTAGCATACGCACAGGGTAGCGATATCCATGTTGCGGCTGGACAGGAAGAGCATCTACCGCACGAAGCATGGCACGTTGTCCAACAAGCTCAAGGAAGGGTGAAACCGACAAGGCAAATGGTGAGTACAGTTTCCGTTAATGACGATCAGGGTCTGGAACATGAGGCGGACAAAATGGGGAAAAGGGCTATGAGTATTCAAAGAGAACAAGGAGCTTTGAATTCCCGCTACTCAGTTCCAGTTACTAGGGCAAACAGTACTTTACAGCGCGTTATTCACGCTGACTACGCCCCTGCCACCACTCTAGCCAAAGGTGTACGCGATGCGATGAATGGAATGGCAACGTCAATGTCTAGCGCTCTGAAGGATGAAGCAACCCCGCTAAAAACTAGCACCGTATCACCGATTTCCAAATTTGCGACTGTGGTTGCGGCTGGCAACCCCAGTATTTTCACGACCCCCGAACGTAAGAGGGATGTTCTCAAACAGGCGGGTACTATCATCGAAACATCCGCAAAAGAACAAGCGACGACTCTAGAGACAGCCGAACATGGACATAGTCTCGGACGCCACGGACCAGAACTTACCAACGATCAACTCAAAAACCGTTTGACTACAGGTGTAGCGGCAGATGGTGCATTCTCACCTACGCCTGGAGCAAGCACGAAATTCAAAAGCTACGAAACTTACCTCGACACAAGACAGACGGTGATTACGGAGCTAAAGGGAGCCATTGTGGCTACGCGAAATCATCTAAAAAATGAACTTAAGGCTTACCAAATGGCAAAAAAAGCATTCGAAGACGAACCTGCTGGTCCAGATAAGGCTCCTGGCAAACCACTAGCTCTGGCTGTAGGCACGACGCGCCAAGCTATTGTTGATAAGGTGACGACTATCGGGCAGGATAACCCAACCTACATCCCTGTTAAGTTTAATCCTGGAGCTGTTGCTCCCGCTAACTGGATTGTCACTTACGGTGGCTATAAAGTTGGGCATGACCATGGCAAGGCAATTGGAAGTGGTTTCAGCGGAGTCGCGGGTTCCGAGCAAGATGTTACAAATACAAGAACACAAGCAGTTGGTCCTGGAGGATGGACGCGGCATGATGACATGGGCGATATAGTCAAGACATTCTCAGCGATCGATTGTCCTGCCAACGATACTCCAGTATTCCCAGCGCTAGATCCAACAGCCTGGGTATTCGGTCAACACTTCCCATCCGATACCCCAGTCGGCTTCCGCATATAATCACAATCAACGAGGACAGTCATGAACAACTTCGCAGACGCAATGGCAGAAGCTCGCCAAGCACTTAGCGCAGCAGACACACAGGGTGCTTTTTACGCACTCTGTCCGCTGTTGACGGAAATCGGTGAGGACAGCTTGCACCGCGACGAATTGTTCACTTGCTTTGCTGAAATCGCGGTTCGCCGATGGGGCACAGCGTGGCGAGAACTGGTGCTCGTTGCCAAGGATCCTAGCAATGTCAAGGGCTGCTACAGCCTCGGATCTGCGCTGATTGATCGAGGGCATCCAGATATCGCAGTTGGCGTTCTTACTCATGCAGTTCAACTACACCCAGAGAATAGAGAATTGCTGCATGAACTGGTGGCAGCCCTCGAACTACAAGGTCATAACCGAGCTGCTCTGGCTCTTCTGAGAGACGCTCCCGTCCTAGTTCGGCAGAGTTTCCTGCACCGATATCTTGAAGCCTTCAATTGCACTATGTCAGGCGAGTTTGATGCAGCCCGTGAGTTGCTTCCCAGCCTTGCATCCGACACAAGTCCACAGGAAACTGTGATGGTGGAGCGCGTTGCATCCATCCTAGCGAGGTCACAGCACCTTGGATCTTTGGGCCTGCAAACTACAACCAGCGGAAGGTTATGCGTACTCACAGGAGCTTTACTTCTTGACAACTTTGCTGCTAGCCCAGATATCTTTCCGCAGGTCAAAACACAACTGACTAGGCTCTCCGCTGTGCTTGAGGCGTGGGATTTGCATCCAAAGCTGGTGCTTGCGCCGCCCGATCCCCTCAGTCATGGTCTAGCAATGGCTGCGGGTCGTATGCTAGGTCTACCAGTTGAGCGCTGGCTGGGGGAGACAGTCGAAGGGCTTGTAACCTGTTGGGATCCTCGCCAAATGCTGCCAGAATTACAGAATCTCCTTCGACAGCGCAACGCGGGTCAGTTGTATTTCGCTCACCGAGCCAGAGTCGGGATAGAACAGATCACCTGCCCAGACTTGCTAGGTTGTGCTGACACAACAGGATATCTTCCTTGGGAGGCAGGCGATGATGATCCGTTTGCCGATATACCACGGGAACCAAACCCCAAAGAACTTGCCGATGCCGTGCTAAACTCGACGGCTTTGCCCGATATGCCCAATGAAATAGAATCTCAAATGCGCTCGTTTGCTGTGGCTGTCGGAAAAGCAAGACCAGCGGCAAGGCTACAAAACGGGCAACGGGATCGTCTCTGGGCAGGTGTTCTGATGGTTTCACAATAGAGATAACAAATCGGAATGTTCCATTCACCCTACCTTCTCGCAAGTGCTAATCTCATCAAAGTAAATTTAGTTGATGCTTATCTCAAAAATGCTTCATTAATCAATACAAATTTAACAAAAGCGAAGTTATGTAACACGACCCTGCAAGATGGGTCAGTAAATAATCAAAATTGTCGTTAATTTTTTTTGATTATGCGAGAATATGCAGTATTAAATACATGCTGTGTCTCAGTAAGTAAATTTAGGGGTTAGTAACATGAAGCGTACTTACGACTACGAAAAAAAGCCTTCCCAATCCACGGCTTCATTCCAACCCAAAGCAACATATTTACAAACTAGAGGCTTCGCGCCGCTTCAGACAGATTTGGATGAAGATGCTACACCTCGACCATCTGGATACACTGAGAATTTTCTAGAAAAAATAATTAATCAGCGCAGCACTGAGTCGTCTGATACGCCAGTCCAAGCAAAACCAATGAACCGATTGAAGGCTGCTCAACGGATGGCGATTCAAGCTAAGCTGAGTATCGGTGAACCAAACGATAAGTATGAGCAGGAAGCTGATGCAACTGCATCTAAAGTTGTTCAGCAAATCAATTCGCCAACTCAGGATAAATCTGTCCAACGAGAGGAGGCGATGGAAGAGGATGAGGAATTGCAAATGAAGCCAATCTCTTCCATCCAACGAGAAGAATCGATGGAAGAAGAGGATGAAGAATTACAAATGAAGTCTTTGGTGCAGAGACGGGAAAATCTTGGTGGGGGAGAAGCATCAACTGATTTAGAGTCCTCGATCCAAAGTGCAAGAGGTAGCGGTCAGTCGCTAGATGCTGGTCTGCAAGCTAAGATGGGACAGGCGATGGGAGCAGACTTTAGCGATGTAAAAGTACATACAGATTCTCAGTCAGATCGATTAAATAAGTCAATTCAGGCGAAAGCATTTACAACTGGGCAGGATGTATTCTTTAGACAGGATGCTTACAAACCTAGCAGCAAAGACGGACAAGAATTAATTGCTCATGAGTTGACTCATGTGGTGCAGCAGAATGGTGGAGCTTTGCAGCGCAGTGTTGGTAAACCCATAGGGGGGCAAACACTAATTCAGCGTTACACAATCATCAATCCCGCTGACTACGTACTTGGGGTCGGTTCGCAATTTGCTTCGCAAGACGTGGTTATGGGTGGTGGCACTGCAAAGTTTGTCCGTAATACCCGAGAGCAAACGATTGGAGGTATGGTCGATACCCAAGAGGAAGGTAGCGGAGCAGGAGCATGGAATAAGACAGCGGATAAAGTCCCGTCGGTTGGAGCGCTTCCTCAGTTGAAGTACGGAACTGATGGGACTGATGCGGTTGGGATAGAAAACACCACGGCAGAGTCAAAAGTATTTTATGCAACTCCAGGTGTGATCGCAGCAAGTAACGCTAAGTTAAAATCGCTTGATGCCGAAGCGCGTCTAGTAGATGCTGGCGGTTCACTTGATGCCCCAAGCGATGCCGCTGTGCTTGCTAGTCCCAAGCTCAACCTTCACATGGTCAAACCAGGTAAAACCCCCAATGGACAAGCACCACAAGTACTTGAAAAGTTTGGTGAGATCGCCGAATGTAACTCCTTTATCAAGAACATTATTGGTGATCTGACCGATCGCGTCGCAGTATTTGGTCCCGGACAGGGTAGTGAAGCAATGGTGAAAGAAGAAAAAGAACCCACCCAAGCGATCGCCAACTACGCCGCCACACAGCTAGGGGATGGTCAAGCGCTTGCCAGTGAGTTGACTACGACTGGAACTACGACTGGAATGCACGACACTGCTTTACCTATGCCATATACGAACATGGTAGGTAAAGGCGCACGCGATCAGACTCTTGGGATTAACTCTGGGGCAAATGCTGGAGTCGGAGAAGGCTATGTGATCACCCAAGGTTCGCCGATGCCAGGCTCTGTTACGGTGCGGGCATGGCTCGATGGGTTGGATAAGAAGCTAAATGGTTTAGTGCTCACTAGTGCTGAGAACGATATGTTTAAGCATAAGTGGGGCTATCACTACGCTGGTATTGTGGCTAAGGTTGGCGGTGACGCAGTTTCTCTAGAAAACTATAATCGCGGTACGCAGTTAGGTTGGGCGCTTGACGATCTCTATAACGAGCGTATCCAAGCTGTGGTCGGATTGCGTAACCATCTTGAATCTCTTGCAAACGCTGGTGAAACGGTTCCAAGTATTCCCAAACTCCGCAATCAGTGGTTCGTCTCGCTTGCAAGCGATCTCAACAAACTTGGTGCTACTGCCACGGTAGACCAAATCGCAGCAAGAAATGCTCTGAATCAAGTTGCAACCGCTGCGCAAGGCATGGAGATCGGGACGAGCGACTTATGGCATTTCAAGATGTACGGTAGCGGCGGTGGTCAGTCGTTCCATGAACAGTGGGAGAATACGGTTGATTCCCCTATGACACTGAGGATTAGGCAGTCTGAGGACGCATCAAAAAATCGCTACGCAACAATATTTAGTGACGCACTTAATACATTGCACTCAGAAAAAGTGAGTCCTGCCGCCGCTCTAAAAATTGCTAATATTGCATTTGATGACATCCCTGCAATTAAGTCTGCGACTACGACGAAAGCCATCGAAACTCTATTTCGGAGCACGCGCACCAAAGTCCTAGATCTTGGAATGACTGCGATGCACGACTGGGCAGTTGAAGCAGCACAGTTGATGGACAAGCAGAGTAAGGTCGTGCCCTCTATTCCAGAGGATAAGACTTCGGGCGTGGCATACAGTACAACTCTCGACAACCTCATTCAGCCTTGGGAAAACAAGGGCTGGGCAGTCCGCAAAAAGAGCAAGCAAGCTTTAATCGCTCGCCGCGCTCGCCTCGTCGAATTGCGGCGGAAGATTCAAGTCGCTAGTTTAATTAGGGTTGAGAAGTCATAAATTGCCCCACATTCACGAAAACGTGACGACGCTGCTATTGATTTCCCATCCCTTTAACAATCGACAATTTTTGGAACATCCATTAGGTTTAGTTTCATTCTTAAACCCAACACCAACGTCAGTTGTATACAATGCGATTTGTGAGTGTGATCGCATTAATTCGCGTAGATTGCGCTGAAACCCGATACCAACAGACATTGGCAATGCGTGCGATCGCATTTCTAGTCATCGATTTTTAGCTGATGCGATCGCGCTTTTGCAAGTGGAGTGCGATCGCAGTTCTGGTTATTGATTTTTTGCTGATGCGATCTCGCTTTTCAAGTGGAGTGCGATCGACATTCTGTTTGTTGATTTTTGGCTGATGCGATCGGCGATTTTCAAGTTGAGGGCGATCGCAGATCTAGTCATTGATATTTTACTGATGCGATCGGTGATCGCTATTCTCGTTGTTGATCTTTGGCTGGTGCGATCGCATGTTCGCCGTTCTGGTTATTGATTTTTGGCTGATGCGATTACAGATCTTAACCGTTTGACGCGCTTGTAAGAATACGTTAAAAGAGTAACTCACCCAGATGATCTATGCTAAGATGGCTCCAGTTATACAGTCCAGAAGCAATGCAGTTAACCGTTAACCTGCCCAAACCTACATTTCAACGACTGTCTGATCTAGCGGAGTTAACCAACCACTGTCAGAGTTAATCCTTCAGAGTATTACAGGCAATTTGCCACCAGCGATCGAAACTGCTCCGATTGAAATTCAGGCTGAACTGTTGACCATGCAAACTCTGAGCGTAGGAGCATTAAGGGAAATTGCCCAAAGCCAAATTCCAATATCTCAGCAGCAAAGACATATTGAACTTCTAGAGCAAAACCAAGAGCGATCGCTGATGTTAGAAGAACAACAAGAATTGCAGGAACTTTCACTTGCCGCAGATCGAACGATGCTCAAGAAAGCTCATGCCTGTGCCATTTTGCGCTGGCGAGGGAAACCCATCCGCGATCTGAACCAGTTATCATCCAAATAACTCATGGCTTCAGTTCCACTGTCAATTCGTCATCAAGTAATTATAGTTGCAAACCAATGTTGTTAATACTGTCAGACTCAACAGCGTTTAATAGGAATGCCGCTTGTAATCGACCATATTATTCCTCGTGCAATGGGAGGGAGCAGTGATCTCACCAACTTAGCTGCGTCTTGCTATCGCTGCAATGAATTCAAAGGGGCTAGAACGGATGCTGTCGATCCCCTGACAAAAGAGCAAGTTTCCTTATTTCATCCGCGCCAACAAATCTGGGATGAAAACTTTGTTTGGGTAAATGAAGGAATTCAGATTGCAGGCTTAACCTCAATCGGTCGAGCAACGGTTGATGGCTGATTGACTGACAAAAGAGATAAGAGAAGAGGCAAAAAAGCATACAGGGAGTAGATTTGAGTAAAAAAGAGGCGTATGCTGTTTTTTGAACAAAAATGAGCATAGAGCAAATGCGCCAAAACGCCTCACGAATCTATAA
>JANNDZ010000213.1:0-4609 GCA_031378395.1 Pseudanabaena sp. OTE_75_metabat_487_sub | reverse complement strand
TCTCTTATTACTAATTTCTCTTTCATTCTCCTTGTCATTTTATATATATTTATAAAATAACAACACCTCCGCCCCCTGCGCGTCTTTTTTTTTGTTGTGGGCCTGGGGCCCCCCCCCCCCCCCCCAACAACCAAACTGGTTCTATTTCAAGAGAGCGAAAAATTTTTATGGCTACAAATTCTCCTATTACGAAACTAGATCAACCTGATGATTGGCTCTACGATCGCTCCGTTTTAGGGTGGGTACTTGATCCTACTCTTAGCAACCAGTTACCATTTCTATACCGCATCTTCAGTTTGTACTGTAAGTTGTATTTTGGTCTCACAGGCAAAAGCTATCTCAAAGGTGGCCGAGAATTATTCAGATTTCTCTCAAATATTTTTTATCGACTTTCGCCAGATCAATATTTAGAACTAAAGCTATCTGGCTATCAAGTATTTCTCAATCCAACTGATATGCGACTCTTTCAAGTAGTGAATGAGCTAGCCAGTGGCGATACCGATACGCGAGTTTTATCGCAATTACTTGCTGAAGGTGATACTTTTCTGGATATTGGCGCAAATCATGGGAGCTTTGCGATCGTGGCGAGTAAGATGGTTGGAGTGAATGGTTTTGTGCTTGCAGTCGAGCCGCAGCCTCGCTTAGCCAAAGCTTTAGAAAAATCTTTGACGGCTAATGCCATCTGTAAATTCCAGATTCATAATCTCGCCGTTGGCGATACCGATGGGGAAATAGAATTATTAGTGCCAATTGGGACATCTGGTTCGGCGGGGGTATTCCCTGAACATTCGGCAACTCATCAGTTCAATGCGATTAAGGTTCCAATTAAGCGGTTTGATGACTTAGTAGACTGGCAAAAGTTTACTGGCAAAGTTTTACTAAAACTTGATGTAGAAGGTAGTGAATGTGCGTTTCTCGCAGGTGCAAGCAAAATGATTACTGCGCTCAAGCCAACTCTGATTATTGAGATTCATCCCACCAGTTTGATAGCGGCTGGGGCAACTGGAGATAAGCTCAAGCAATTGTTACAAGCGCTAGGTTATACCAGTTATGTAGAGATGAATGACTGCGATCGCACTTTTGCGCTGCAAGATTTAAATACTGATGTCCAAAGGAATGTCGTGATGAAGATGGCATAGACAGAAAAAAAGAGCGCTAAAGCGCTCTTTTTTTCTGTGCAGAATTTCTAGTTTTATTCAACAATTCCCAAAATAGTTTGAGGGTTTGAGCGTGTAAGTTGCGGAGCAATCAATCCTGAAGAATAAAGATGAGGATTGGTCTGAGCAACTAAACTAAAGGCATCACGAGCCTGTTCAGTTACCGCAACAGTTTTTACGTCATATGTCTGAGTTGCCAATTTGGGATAAAACCCGATCGCGACAATCGGCACAAGCAAGCAAACGGCAATAAATACTTCACGAGGTTTCGCATCGCTAACATACTTATCTAAATGCAACGCGAGATTCGGTTGACCATAAAAGACTTGACGCAAGGTGGAGAGAAGATAGATCGGCGTGATAATTACGCCAACTGCTGCTAAACAGATCATCACGATCTTAAAGTTTGAGGCATAAACATCGCTGGTAGTGATACCCAGAAAGATATTCAACTCACTCACAAATCCGCTCATCCCAGGAAGAGCAAGAGATGCCATCGCCGCTGCCGTCATTAGTGCAAAAGCTTTAGGCATGACTTTGGCAATACCGCCCATTTCATCCATCATCAGTGTATGAGTGCGATCGTAGGTAACTCCTGCAAGGAAGAACAACGCTGCCGCAATTAGTCCGTGAGAAATCATTTGGAGCAATGCACCACTTACACCCAAATCATTAAATGATGCTAATCCGACAAGGATAAAGCCCATGTGCGAAATCGAAGAATAGGCAAGACGACGCTTGAGATTTTGTTGAGCGAATGCTGCCATTGCGCCGTATACAATGCCGACTACACCAAGAACTGCGAGTAATGGCGCGAAGTAAACATGAGCATTAGGCAACATTTCAATGTTGAAACGAATTAATGCATAGCCGCCCATTTTCAGCAATACGCCAGCTAATACCATCGATACAGGCGCAGACGCTTCACCATGAGCATCTGGCAACCATGTATGTAAAGGGAAAATCGGCAACTTCACCCCAAAAGCAATTAAGAAACCTGCATAAGCCAGTAACTCAAAAGTGATTGGATATTGCTTCATCCCCAGTTCCGCCATATTAAATGTCGTCGTATCGCCGTAAAATGCCATCGCTAAACCAGCGACGAGGATAAAAATCGAACCTAATGCTGTGTAGAGAATAAACTTTGTCGCAGCATAAAGACGCTTCGGCCCACCCCAAATTGAAATCAACAGATACACAGGAATCAGTTCTAGTTCCCACATGAAGAAAAACAATAATAAATCTTGGGCTGCAAATACTCCAATTTGAGCGCTGTATAAGCAAAGCATCAAGAAATAGAATAATTTTGATTTGTTAGTAACATTCCAACTTGCAAAAATGGCAAGGGTTGTAATCAAGCCTGTCAATAAAATTAGCGGCATCGATAAACCATCAACCGCCAAAGCCCAGTTCAAACCAAGTTGAGGAATCCACGCATAGTTTTCTGACATCTGGAATGATGCTTCATGGAGATTGTATTGGCTCCAGAATGCATAAACCATTAAAGACAATTCAATAAATCCTACTGCCATTGAGTACGATCGCACATTCTTGGCATTACCGTACTTATCAGGTATGAAAGGAATCGCGAAGGCTGCTACAAGAGGTAACAGTAAAATAGTGGTAAGCCAAGGAAATTCTGCAACAGACATGATGAGGATAAATACTTACTCGTTAAATCAATTGTATTAAGAATTTGTAAACTTGTGTTAAGCCTTTTGATATAAAAGTTAACAAATCATCAAATCGGTCAAATAGACTCAAAGCTATGCCAGAAGTCATTTCCTAGGATATAGACTGACATTCATCTATAAATTATCATCCAAATAATGAATATCATCACTTTATTACTATCGTTAAACCCCAAAACTAGAAACCGCTATTCGCGTTGGTTTTAGTTTCTCTATGACAAGTGCGATCGCACAGCAATTCTCATTATAAAAATCGGTTTTTTGAAAGCTCGCCGTAGGCGAGCTTTCAAAAAACCGATTTTGGTTTTCCAGCGCCTTTGGCGCTGAAAAAACCAAAATCGGTTTCATAATGAGAATTGCTGACGATCGCGAGACAATTTCTATTAAGATCAAATTTCTATAGCACTTACGCAAGAATCGCACTCACAGAGTGCGATTCTTGCAAATCAACCCTTATTACGTTCTCACAACACAAATGAAGACTTGGCTCAAACCTGCTCAACGACTAGAAAAACTCCCTCCATACGTTTTTGCCCGTCTAGATGAGTTGAAGTTACGAGCGAAAGAGCAAGGTCTAGATTTGATCGATCTCGGTATGGGAAACCCTGATGGACCCACTCCTGAACCAGTAGTCGAAGCCGCGATCGCAGCTTTACGAAACCCCAAAAATCATGGCTATCCCCCCTTTGAAGGGACGGCAAGTTTTCGTCGGGCGATCACTGACTGGTACAAGCGTCGTTACAATGTACAACTTGATTCTGAAGGCGAAGCATTACCTTTAATTGGCTCTAAAGAAGGCTTAGGGCATTTAGCGATTGCCTATATCGATCCAGGCGATCTGGTACTTGTACCCAGTCCTGCTTATCCTGCGCATTTTCGGGGACCATTACTGGCTGGCGGTGAGATCTATGAAATGATCCTCAAACCTGAACAAGACTGGTTGATCGACTTATCGGCAATTCCTGAAGAAATCGCCCAACGCGCCAAGGTGATGTATTTCAACTATCCCGCTAACCCCACAGGTGCAGTTGCACCGCGAGAATTTTTTGAGGAAGTAGTCGCCTTTGCTAAGAAATACGAGATTTTATTAGTACATGATCTCTGCTACGCCGAACTTGCCTTTGATGGCTATACTCCTACCAGTTTGCTGGAAATCGAAGGCGGCAAAGATGTGGGTGTAGAATTTCATACTCTTTCCAAAACCTATAATATGGCTGGCTGGCGTGTGGGCTTTGTAGTCGGCAATCGTCATATTATTCAAGGCTTACGCACCCTCAAAACTAATCTCGATTATGGAATCTTTTCGGCGATTCAAGTGGCTGCAGAGACTGCTCTGCAATTGCCTGACACTTATTTAGAGGCTGTCTGCGATCGTTACAAAGAGCGTCGTGATTTCTTGATCTCAGGGCTAGCCGAACTAGGCTGGGATATCCCCAAAACCTATGCCACCATGTATCTCTGGATTCCTGTACCTTTGGGGATGTCATCTGCTGACTTCGCTCTAAAAGTTTTAGAAAGTACAGGTGTAGTCTTCACCCCTGGCAGCGCTTTTGGTCAGGGCGGCGAAGGCTATGTCAGAATCAGTTTGATCGCTGATTGTGATCGCCTTGGCGAAGCGCTGAATCGTCTCAAGCAATCTGGAATACGTTACAAATAGGTATAAGGTGTGGCGCGAAGTGCCACACCTTATACCTGATTACCCTAGTGAAAAGGAAAAAGTGTTTAATCTATTACCTCTTGCTTTTGAATTTACATCTCCTG
>JANNDZ010000208.1:0-1716 GCA_031378395.1 Pseudanabaena sp. OTE_75_metabat_487_sub | reverse complement strand
GCCATGTCGATCAGCTACGACTAAATCTTAATTGGCAGAAATCTGATTCTCCCACAGGCTTCTACAAACACTAAAATTGATTATTTGAAATCCTGCCTCAGGAAGAAATTCAAATAATCAATTTTTAAAATGAGGATTGCGGGACTAATATTGAGCGCTTTGTAAATGAGTACCCACTCATTTACAATTACAGAATCTAAATTATTTGTGTAGTGGCAATCTCCCCTTGGTTGCCCTGCTGAGCTAGCAGTAAGAGGTCTATTATTTAAATTCTACGCAAGATTAGTCTATAAAAGCACTGCTTTTATTACCGAATTCATTAAAATCTAAGAACTATTAAGAGAATGCCGAAAAAAGTCTTTATTACAGGTGCTAGCGGTTGTGTTGGTCATTATCTGATCGAGATGCTTTTAGCCAAAACTGATTACGAGTTATATCTGCTGGTGCGCGATCGCAACAAATTGCAAATTGATCTTCGTGATCGCCCTAATGTGCATGTGATCGAAGCCCCGATGCAAGATATCAGTAATCACAAAGACTTACTTCGCACGATGGAATTCGTCGTCAGTACCGCTGCTGCTTGGGGGGGAGAAGAAGCCTTTGTGGTTAACCGCGATAAAACCATTGAGCTATTTTCGATGCTCGACCCGCAGGTGTGCGAACGCGCCATCTATTTCTCCACAGCTAGTATTCTTGATTCCCATAATCAGATTATTCCTGAAGCAGGAAAAATTGGAACCCCATACATTGCTTCAAAACATGCTTGTCTTGAAGCTGTAGAAAATTCGATAATTCGCGATCGCTTAATTACCGTTTTCCCTACTCTGGTTTTTGGCGGCGCTCCTGACAAACCTTATTCTCATCTTTCTAAGGGGCTGAAGGACATTCTTAAATATGTTCCCTATGCGAGGTTCTTAAAGGCTGATGGCAGTTTCCATTTTGTCCATGCGATCGATATTGCGCAAGTGGTTACGCATCTCCTTACCGCACCTTCAGTTCCATCATCTCCCGCACGTCTAGTCTTAGGAATGCAGAAATTAACTGCTGAAGACCTAGTTGCTCAATTCTGTGAATATTTGAATTTAAAAGTTGGCTGGCAATTTAGTCTAAATCCATTCCTAATCGATACAGTGATCAAATTATTCCGTATTGAAGTCGCCGCATGGGATCGCTTTTGCATATCCCAACGCCATTTCACCTATGAAATCATCTCGCCAGAAACCTTCGGCTTGATGTCAAAATATCCCCGCCTAGCAAATTTACTGGCAGAGGTTAAATAAATAAAAAAGCTTCCCAAAGGGAAGCTTTTTTATTTATTTAACCAAGCCTTTTAGAACGATTGGCTCGCAAATCTTGCTTTCTCTTTCTGGCTTGGGCACGGCGATCGCTTGGAGTTGGTATATTAGCGGGCGGCTCGACAATTTTCACCTCATTGATAAAGACCAATCTTGCATCAACGGGTTGATTGAACGTATCGGTGATTTTTACAGCTTCAAAATCAGCATCGATCGCAGCAAATTCAGTCTCGTTCAACCAAGCATGATACTTCTTACGGAATTTAGGCTGTTGCTTCAGTTCCTGTTGCAAATGTTCGAGAGAACCTTCTGTCCATTGATAATAAAGATTTTTACTGCGGATTTGGGTTTTCGATTCGGAAGTTTGTTGAGCAAGAGGGTTATTTGCCCAAGGAATACGATGATCCCATGTGGCAAGTCC
>JANNDZ010000206.1:0-6227 GCA_031378395.1 Pseudanabaena sp. OTE_75_metabat_487_sub | reverse complement strand
AGGATAGCCAGCGATACAACCGTAACGCTCTACCAAAGATTGCAATGCGGTGAAAGCCCAGTCAGTAGGACGAACATCGCTGAGTTGAGATACTGAAGTTACATTTTGAGCAACAGCACTAGGACGCAACTGAACTTGTTCAACAAGAGTGTCAGCACCCACGGAGCGAACAATTTCAGTTTCTTTAGAAGCTTGAGCGTTGGCAGCACCAGCAATAAGAGCAGATGCGGCAATAGCAGCTGAAACTACTAAGCTATAGTTTTTCTTAGAAAATTTAGACATATAAACTACTTTTCCTCACAACATGACAGTATAAAATCTGTCTCAAATAAATGTAGCAACAATGGCAGACAAAAGTGAAGTGTTGCTGAACACACTTGCTGCGTATTTATAGCTAAACCTAACTTGTGACATGGATTATCTCTTGCTTTTCTGATTTCTAAGCGATATTTCGATAAGTTATGGATTACACTGAATTAAATCTAAATGCCTAGAGCTGGGACTTTTCTCTGTATCTAATCTTTTAAAGAAATTTTTGACCAAACGAAACGCAAAAAAAATTATTCATTCAGATTTGAGCGCAAAGCTCTAGGTTTTGATTTATTCGGTTAAAGATTCAGCGATCGCTGAATCTTTAACCGAATAAAATTAATATCCAAAATATTTGCTGGAGCAATTGGGCTAAAATAAGATTGGCAGGGGAAAACTATAGAAGCTAACTTTGCAAATTCGTAAGTTACCTAAGCCCTACAAGCATGGCAAAAAAGCTAGAGCTAAACTCCCTAAAGAGATAATCGTAGATAATCTAAGGTTTCTTGGGGAATGCAATTCGGGATAAATAGAAATATGCGTTTCGATCCATATTTTCACTATCCTGATATTCAATCTGTAATCATGTCGCAGAGCTATCAAGATCGTCTCTAAGAAGATAGATTAACTTCCACAGTTTCGTTTTGATAATAAGTCGAATCTCTCAAAGTTGTCTGCCTGTTCTAATAGCCGAAAGCTTGATTGTCGCTGATTTGCGATATTGATATCCGCTTGTAGTTTGTGTTCGTAGGTTGCTACTTTGTTACCCCTCGTTTGCTCTAATTTGCTCACCCTAAACAATCGCTCGACCTTCGCCTCATGGAATTCTCGATTAATCAACTGTTAGACAATTTCTCTGATGACAAGCTAGTTACGCCCAAGGCGATCGAAAAAAAACTTGGAATCGGTGATGACAACAAAAGTGTTCGTCGGCTCCAAGTTGCTCTTGATGCGCTCGAAAAAATTGGCATTCTCGAAAAAGACAAAGGTCGATATCGCCGCATCCAAGAAGAAGGATTGGTGGAAGGTCGATTGCGTTGTTCGAGCAAAGGTTTTTGCTTTGCGATCCAAGATGTCGAGGGCGCTGAAGATATTTATGTGCGAGAGAGCCGCCTCAGCAACGCTTGGAATGGCGATCGCGTGTTAGTGCGGGTCACTAAAGATGGTGTGCGGCGACGATCACCTGAAGGCGAAGTGCGTCTGATCCTTGAGCGCTCAAATCCAACTTTACTATCGACTGTAAAGCTAACAGGTGATAGTTATCGAGCCGTGCCACTAGATGATCGCTTACTATTTGAAGTCGAGCTAGTACCAGATGAGGAAACACCTGACTTAGAGGTTGCAGTTGGCAAACTCGTACATTTGGAAATGGTGAGATTTTCACTAGGCAATCATTTGCCATTGGGACGGGTTTTACAGGTTTTGGGCGATGATGCCGAGTCAACGAATGATATTGATCTGGTATGTTGCAAGCATAATTTGCCGAGAAGATTTAGTGCCAAGGCTCTCACGGCTGCCGCAAGTTTGCCTAGAGGCGTACGAAAAGCTGATCTCAAGCATCGTCTCGATTTACGTAAGACCCTGACTGTCAGAATTGGTAATGCCGCCGCGATTTCGATCGCAGCGGTGGAGAGCGGCTGGGAATTGGGTGTACATATTCCTGATGTGGCAACCTATGTAACAGCGGGTTCACCATTGGACTTAGAAGCGCAAAAGCGTCTACGTTCATTTTTCTTGGGTGATACGATTTTGCCGATGTTACCTGAGATGAATGTATTTAATCAGCCTGAATATCTGACGATGTCAGTGTTGATTAAATTGGATCACGAAGGGAATATGCTTTCGTTTGAGATTCAGCCTTCAGCAATATTGGTTCGGGCTAACCTAAGTTATCAGAGAGCCCAACAAATTCTTGATGGGAAAGAAGCAGTTGATGAAGATGCGCCTAGCCAAGAAATTGATACGGAAGTAGAGGAGTTGGTACATCTAATTGCTAAGGTGGGCACTTTTCTTCAAGAGCGCTCTAATGCAATTAGACTGGTATTGCCACAGATTCCTTCTCAAGAAGCGGATGAGGGCGTGCGAGGCTTGACAGTAGTTCCCTTAACTTTGCAGATATCTGGAAATGTTACGGAAATAATGATCTTGGCAAATAAAGCGATCGCTTCGCATCTACAGTCGCTATCTATTCCAACTATCTATTTGCGTCAAATTGCTCCAGATCAAGGAAAAGTCGATGACTGGACAAAGCTGTTAGAGAGTATGGGGATTTCGGCGCAGCTAGAAACACCTGATCAGATCCAGATTGCTGATTTGCATCAGATTTTGGGACAGGTGAGTCACCTTGAACAAGAAGCGACTCGCGATATTCTCAAATATCTGTTGATGTCTATGTTTAAGACTAGCGAATATGTACTTGCACCTTCATTGCACTTTGGTTTGGGCTTAATCGATCTTCCCTATGCACATGGTGTATTTCCCCAAAACCACTATGCTGATTTGCTGATTCAGCGTATTTTGCATACCGTGTTTGAAGAAGGTCGCGATCGCCGTAGTATCAGAATTAAGGATGGTGTAAATCTTCGTAGTTCTAGCGCTCATGGGCAGGTAAATTGGAGTGTTTTGCCACCTGAGACAGAACGTCAATTGATTGAAGATTTAGAGATCGTTGTGCCGAAGCTAAATCAAGCTGATGCTTTATATCATCGTTCCATTTCCGATCTTGATGGATTGCGGAAAGCAGAATTTATGAGATCGCACACAGGTGGGAACTTCTATGGCATCATCACTAGCGTTCAGTCCTATGGATTCTTTGTAGAGATTGAATCCCTATTAGTTGAAGGTTTAGTCCATGTCAGTTCTCTTAAAGATGATTGGTATGAGTTCCCATTGATTAACGGCAAGGGCAGGGCAAGGGCTTCGACTCTGCTAGTTGGTCGTCGCAGTGGTCGTCAATATTGTTTGGGCGATCGTGTAGAGGTACAGGTCAAGGGAGTAGATTACTATCGCCAGCAAATCGACTTAGTTGCCGTAGTGAACACTGAGGGCGATCGCGACTTGTCGAACACCTCTGAATCTAATTTAGAATTGGAAGATGTTTCAGAAGATTTTTCTGAAGAGATCGATACAGAAGATCTTGAATAATTTCTAAAATAACAAACAGCCTGAACTGAAGTATCTTCAGCCCAAGCTGTTAAGCCCTAAATTGATTTAGCTCCTAATCACTCCTCTCCACGAGTTCTCCACCATGTCGCTTTCCCGCCTATTGGTGACCGTTCTAAACCGTCTTCAGCCTTCTGCGGAGACGGTTATGCTTGTTTCTGCGATCGCGGTGGGCGTAATCAGTGGTACTGGTGTAACCCTATTTCGTAAGCTAATTTTATTTACCCAAGAATTCTATTGGCATAAAATAGCCGTAGTTCTTAGCAATCAGTGGCACTGGGCGATCATCTTCATTCCGATGGTGGGAGCACTAGTGGTTAGCCTTTTACGCCTCAAATTAGACAAATTAGATCAAGCCGAGTCTAAGGCTTCTAATCGTGAACTAGGGTTATCCTATTCGCAAGTTCCTCTAAAAACTGTGGCGGCTGCCCTTTCACTAGGCGCGGGAGCTTCGTTAGGGCCTGAAGGTCCAAGCGTTGAGCTGGGAAGCAATATTGGATCATTGCTGGGTCAAATGCTGCAATTTTCTAGCGAGCGAATTCGATTACTGATTGGAGCTGGAGGAGCCGCAGGGCTAGCCGCAGGATTTAATGCACCGATCGCAGGTGTATTTTTTGCTTTAGAGGTACTGCTACGTGATTCCTATCGCACCAATAAATCTAGCCCCAACTCGGATGTCAGTGTTGTCGTTATTGCTTCAGTAATTTCGGCGCTGGTTTCTCAGATTAGCCTCGGTGAGCGACCAGCATTTAGTTTGCCTGTCTATGAAGTGCGCAGCTATTGGGAGTTGCCGCTATATCTCGGTTTGGGTGTGCTAGCCAGTGTCGTGGCGCTGCTGTTTACTCGCGCGATTAAGCAAGCTAAGAAATTTTTTGCTGGGGAATGGGCGATCGCCCCATTTATGCGAACCTTATCTATGCCGATCAAGCTGCTAATTGGTGGACTATGCGTTGGCATTATTGCCTTAATTTTTCCTGAAGTAATCGGGATTGGTTATGAAACGGTGGAATCAATCCTCCAAGATACGCCTTTCACGATTCCTTTATTAGTTATTTTGTTGGTGGTTAAACTTTTGCTGACAGCGATTAGTTCCGCTAGTGGCTTTGTTGGTGGGATCTTTGCCCCTTCGATTTTTTTGGGAGCTGTACTGGGCAGTGTGTATGGACAGGCGATCGCCTATTTTTTACCCGCCTCGATCCCGATCGCAGCTTCTCCAGCCTATGCTCTTGTCGGAATGGCAGCAGTTTTGGCGGGTACAGTTCGCGCCCCCTTAACATCGGTGTTGTTATTGTTTGAGATGACCCGTGACTATCGTATCGTTTTACCGCTGATGGCAGCCGTTGGTCTTTGTGCATGGGTACTCGACCAAATTGACACATCAAAATCCTCAGATCGGATGATTATGCAATGGTCGGGGCTACCAGCCGATATCGAAGTCCTTGAAAAAATCAAAATCGCCGAAGTCATGACTCTCAATCCTGCATCGGTCAAATATTCGATGCCATTGCTACAAGCTGCTCAGTTTATTACTAGTGGCTATCATCACAGCGCTCTCGTATTCGATGATATTAATCACTTGCAAGGTATCCTCACCACTCAAGATATTAAGCGAATTCTCTCAGCCCCTTCAGGCGATCGCCCGCTTGAGGACTTGACTGTAGAGAATATTTGTACTAGTGAGGTACTCTGCACATTTGCCGATGAATCTCTTGCTGAAGCCCTAAAACGCATGGCAGCTAGGGACTTGAGACAGATGCCTGTAGTTGATCGCCACCAACCCAAGCGTGTAATTGGAATGGTTGATCGCTTAGCAATTACAACCGCCTACAATACAGCACTAACAAAACGGGCGATTGCTGCTAGAATTACAGCGACTAAATCGACTGTACCTATTGCTAATCATACTCATACAGCTATAACTAGTGTTTCTAGTAATGGTTCTAGTATTATTTCTAGCAATGGTGCTAATGACAAGAGCAACAATAAAGACAATAATTTAAGTGATTTAAATAATTTAAATAATTCTCTAAGTAACACTTTAGATAGCACTTTAACCAATAACTTAAACCGAGAGTCAGATATTCATAGTTCTGAGGCGATTTCCTCTTAAAATTTATGCAGAGATTGTCTGAAATATCTGGTCAATTAGCCCAAACAAGGATGTCATGGATAGCGAAGAAATACTAATTGAGTTTGTGGGAAATGGCGATCGCGCTAATGGTGAGTCGATTAAATCGGTCAGCACCACTAAAATTAAAGACAGCATTCAAAAACTTGCTAGTTTAGTCCAGCAGCTCGCTACAGACAGTGCGCCAAGTCAAGCTAATGGGTTAGCACTAGATGAGGTCGAAATTTCGATCAAGCTTACAGATACTGGTGAAGCAATTTTATTAGGTGATGGTCAAAGCAATGGGGCAATGACTTTACGGTTTCGGCGATCCAATAAAGTACTGGCGATCGCCAATGACGATACAAATACTCAATCTCAGCTACTCAACTCAAATACAGGCGTTAACTATAACAAGTTAAAAGCTTTGCTATCTAATGGCAAATGGCAAGAAGCAAATCAAGAGACATGGAACGTGATGTGTCAAGCAGCGCGTAAAAACATTGGATCGGTTTTGACTGCTGAGGAGATCAAGCAAATTTCCTGTGATGACTTGCAAACCATTGATAATCTCTGGCGCAAGTATAGTAAGGGGCGGTATGGATTCAGCGCTCAAAATCAGAATTGATGACATATAGATCTGATTTTG